>NZ_JAJKGM010000031.1:0-43506 GCF_021412605.1 Clostridium celatum | reverse complement strand
AAATTTTATCCACAACTAATAATAGAAAAACCCTCTGTTTTTAAACAGGGGGTTTTTCAACAAACTGAAATAAAAAGAGCAACACTGTTGCTCTTTTTATTTGCTTTTCGCTTTAAAATCAACATCATTTAATAAAACAGTCTTAAAAAATTATGACTAGTACCTATATAGGGATAATAATGATATAATTAAAACAAAATATAAAATAAAAATATCATGTAGTAGTTTTATTTAAAAATTCAAAAGAGAGAATTAAGTGATTTTTAAATATTAAAGTAATAACTTAGGAGTGAATATATATGAATAAGTTACATAATGAAGATGAGATAATTGAATTAATAAATAATAATAGTATGGCAGTAGTATATTTTACTGGCATGGATTGTGGAGCTTGTGAAGTAATTAAATTTAAAGTAGAAAATATATTGAGAAAACATCCGGAAATTAAAAGTGGAGAAATAAATGGTGAAGAAGATTTACAGATAGCAGTGAAATATGGAGTTTTTTCACTACCAATATTTTTACTATTTATTGAAGGAAGAGAAACTTTAAGAATAGGAAGAAATATTGATTTGCTCGAGTTAGAGAGAAATATTGAGAGATACTATAATATGATATATAAATAAAAATAAACCTTGTCATTTAAGGAGATGGCAAGGTTTATTAATATTAAACAATATAGAGATATTTTTAAGATAATAGTTTTAAATATAAATTTAATAGTTATTAAGAGTTTATGGAGAATGTAAAATGAAAAAAGGTTTTGTTATTGTATTAGCACCAGACTCTTTTAAAGAAAGTATGAGTGCTAAAGAAGCTTGCATGGCAATGGAAAGAGGAATAAAAAAAGTAAATTCAAATATTAAATGTGTACATGTTCCTATGGCAGATGGGGGAGAAGGTACTATGCAATCATTAGTAGATGCTACAAATGGAAATATCTATTCTTTAGAAGTAATTGGGCCATTAGGAAATAAAGTTAAAGCACAGTATGGTATTTTAGGTGGTGGAAAAATAGGAATATTAGAAATGGCTAGTGCTAGTGGAATACACTTAGTTCCATTAGATAAAAGAAATCCATTAATAACTACTACTTATGGTACAGGGCAACTTATTAAGGCTTGTTTAGATAAGGGAGTAAAGAAATTATTAATAGGTATTGGAGGAAGTGCAACTAATGATGGTGGAGCAGGAGTTATTCAAGCTCTTGGTGGAAGATTATTAGATAAAGATGGTAAAGAATTAAGCTTTGGAGGGGGAGAGTTAGGAAAACTACATACTATAGACCTAACTGATTTTGATCAGCGATTAAGAGATATTTCGGTGGAAGTAGCATGTGATGTTAATAATACACTTTGTGGAGAAAAAGGAGCATCAAATGTATTTGGTCCTCAAAAGGGGGCAACAAAGGAAATGGTTAACTTATTAGATAATAATTTAAAACATTATGCAAATGTAATTAAAGAACAAATAGGTAAAGATGTTTTAGATGTAGTTGGAGCAGGCGCTGCAGGTGGATTAGGTGCTGGACTTATGGCTTTTTTTAATGGAACTTTAAAAAAAGGAATTGAAATGGTAATTGAATATACTGGTTTAGAGAATGAGATTAAAGAAGCAGATATGGTTTGGACAGGTGAAGGAAGTATTGATTTTCAAACGCAATATGGTAAAACACCTTTAGGTGTTGCCACTGTTGCTAAAAAATATGATAAGCCTGTTATAGCATTTGCTGGAAGGGTTGGAGAGGATATAGATATTTTATATGAAAAGGGAATAGATTCTATATTTGGAATTATAAAAGATGTTACATCAATTGAAGAGGCTTTAGAAAAAGGTCAAGAAAATATGGAAAAGACTGCTGAGAATGTAATAAGACTTATGAGTTTAAAGTGGTAAATAAAAGTTAAGGTGTATTATATAATTTTATTTGAAATAATCATTGTTAATAAAGGTATAGTATTAAAGTCATATAATAATATATGTAATATTAAGATAGTTTTTATATAGTAACTACCTTTTTATTGTAAGATATAAATATTGTAATTAAATAAAAATAAGTTATTATATAACTATAATAGAACAAATGATAAATCATAAAAAAAGGAGTTGTTTGCAATATGTTAAATGACAAGAAAACAAAAATTACATTTCATAGTGGAGTTCTAACAATTGGTGGAACAATTATTGAAGTTAAGTATGAAGATAGCCATATTTTCTTTGATTTTGGAAGCGAATACAATCCGTCTGCTAAGGTGCAACCTACAGATTTACAAGGATTATTAGATGAAAGCTTAGTTCCATTCTTAAATAATATCTTTGACCCTAAAATTGATTTAAAAGGATATGAATCAAAAAAAGATGATTTCAAAAACACAGCGGTATTCTTATCACATATTCATTTAGACCATTCTAAAATTATCAATTATTTAAATCCTGAAATACCTTTATATACTTTAGAGGGAACAAAATCTTTATTAAATACTTTAAATATTAATAATGATTTTATTTTCCCTTTTTATGAAAAGCAAGAAAATAACACTAGAGAAGTAATTGGTGTTAAAGAAAATGAAACTGTACAAGTTGGAAAAATAAAGGTAAAAGTAATGCCAGTTGATCATGATGCTTATGGTGCTTGTGGTTTGGTTATTGAAACTCCAGATTTAAAAATGGCTTATACAGGAGATATAAGACTTCATGGTTATAGAGAAAATGATACATTGAATTTTTGCAAAGAAAGTGAAAATTGTGATGTTTTATTAATTGAAGGGGTCAGTGTTTCTTTCCAAGAGTTTGGAGATCCTATAAGGGAAACAGAAGCAAATAATGAACCAGAGCTTATAGAAAAAATTAATGAAATGGTAAAAAATAATGATAATAAGCAAATAACATTTAATTATTATATTTCAAATGTAGAAAGAATTTTAAATATAATAAAAACTAATCCAAGAAAAGTTGTATTAGATGCATATTACTCATATGTAGTAAAAGAAGCAACTGGAATTCAAAGTTATTATTATCAATTAGATGATAAAGAATATGGGTTAGATGAAAGTTTTAAAGTTGAGTTTGAAGAATTATTAGAGGATGAAAGTAAGTATTTCTGGCAATTAGATACACTTGCTTTAAAACATATAGATAAATTAAAATCAGGTGGAATTTATATTCATTGTGATGCTCAACCATTAGGTGATTTCGATCCAGCATTTGCACCATTTGTAAAGAGGTTTGAGGAGTATGATATAGAGTTTATGATACTACCATGTAGTGGTCATGCGCGTCCTTATGATTTAATTAAGATAATAGATTTAATTAGTCCTAAACTATTAGTTCCAATACACTCTTATCGTCCAGAAAAACTATATAATAAAAATGGAGATAGATTATTACCAAGTAAGGGACAAACAATATAGTATATTTAAACTAATGAGAAAAGCAAAGTAGAGTAAAATTTCATTATAAATTTTAGATAATAACTTTTACTTTATTAATTGAAGGGAGAATACAAATGAAAATAGCTATATATCAAACAAGTGATTTACATGGATATGTCTATCCAACTAATTATGTAAAAGAACAACCACTTGGAATTCTTAAAATAGGAAGCTATATATTAGATGATGAAAAAAAATATGATGCTTCTTTAAAGATTGATTGTGGTGATTTAATACAAGGATCAGCATTGGCACATTATTTATCCAAACAAAAATTAAAGAAAAATCCTATTTTAGAAGGTTTAGAGTTTATTGGATATGATGCTTATATATTAGGGAATCATGAATTCAATTATGGTAAAGAATATTTAAATACTTCGTACAAATTAGTAGAAGATAAAATAATAAATGCTAATATTGAAGGTTTAGAATTAAAAAGTGAACCATATAAAATATTTGATTTTGATGGTTTCAAAATTGCATGTATTGGACTTACAACAGGATTTATACCTAATTGGGAGCATGAAAAAAATATTACTAATTTAAATTTTTTAGATCCAGTTACTATGTACGGTAAATATGAAAAAGAATTAAAAGAAAAATCAGATTATATTATAGTGTGCTATCATGGTGGCTTTGAAAAAAGTCTAGATGGAAGCAATACACCAACAGAGAAACTTACAAAAGAAAATCAAGCTAGTGAATTGTTAGAAAAGTTTAACTCTATTGATATGGTTTTAAGTGGGCATCAGCATAGAGCTTTTATTACTATGATGAATGGTATACTTTGTGCACAACCACTTCATAATGGACAAAAATTTACTAAGGTTGTATTAGATACTGAAACTAAAGACTTAAGTTATGAATTAGTTGATGTTTCTAAGTTAAATAACCAAATTAATAAATATATGGAAGAAATATTTAATAATGTTGAAGCTAACTTAAAAGATTATTTAGATAGAGAAATTGGTGAATTTGATAAGGATATACTTATGGATGATATTTTTGAGGCCAGATTAAAAGGGCATCCATTTATTAATTTTTTACATCAAGTTCAACTTGAAGCTTCAGGTGCGGATTTTTCAGTCTTATCTCTATTTGATAGTGCTATTGGCTTTAAGAAAAATGTATCAATAAGAGATGTGTTAATTAATTATCCATATCCAAATACATTAATGGTATTAAAGGTTAGGGGAGATAAGATAAAAGAAGCTATTGAAAAGGCTGCTACTTATTTTGTAGTAAAGAACGGAGAAGTTAAGATTAGTGATGGATTCTTAGTTCCTAAGGTTCAAAACTATAATTACGATACTTTTGCTGGTTTTAATTATAAAATTGATTTATCAAGAGATTTTGGAGATAGAGTTATTTCTATGACAAAGGATGGAAAAAATATTGAGTTTGATAAGTATTATACTGTTGTTATGAACAATTATCGTGCAACTAATACTTCTATTTATCCAGCATATGAAGGTGCTGAAGTGGTTAAAGAAATAAATACTGATATTAGTGAACTTATAATTAACTATTTTTTAGAACACCATAATATTAAAGTTATAGAAGAAAGCAACTATATAATTAAATAATATAATTAGAATATGTAATAAGTTAGAATAGAAATAAAGAGTATTTTAATTTAATAGAAGCACTAAAAAACTTAAATCAATTAGAGAAATCTAGATTATTTTAATAAAGAAAATTGTTAATTTAAATAAACTAGAAATATTAACTATTAATATTGATATAGAGAGTAAATTGTAAAGTGGTTAAAGTAAGGCTATATAAATAACAACATTAACAAGTTATTTATATAGCCTTAATATTATTCAATTAAAAGTTTTAATAGTAATAATAAATGCCACTTAGCTTTAATTAACGACCGGTTAGAGGTAATCTGTGGAAAAGTACTTAGCTCTAGAGTATTATTATATTAAAGAACACAATTAAGTGAATTTACTTAATTTAATTAAAGATAAAAGCACGTGCAACCTTTATTAAAAGTTTTTAGGGGGAATTTTATGAAAGTATCAGTTCATGAAATAGGAATAGAAAAAGATGAATTTATAGATTTATATATCCATGAAAAAAATAAATCAATAGATATTCTTATTGATTATATAGAAAATGAAAAATATGCATCTATTAAATTATCATGTTATAAGAAGGAAGAGATTTTTAAAATTAAAAGTGATGATATTTATTATATAGAAACCAGTAGGGATAAATTATTAGTTCATACAAGAAACGAGATTTACGAATATAAAAATAGATTGTATGAGTTGGAAAAAATATTACCATCTAAGTTTATAAGGATTTCAAAATCTACAATATTAAATTTAGAAATGGTAATGTCGTATAATCCCATGTTTAATGGACTGATGGAAGTTAAATTAAATAATTTAGAAATAACTTATATTTCAAGAAAGTATTTAAAGGAAGTAAGGGAACGTATTAAGGGAGGAATAGAATAATGAGAGAAAATATAATAAAGGGTACTAATGTAGGGTTTCTTTTGCTTATAAGTTCAATTTTAACATTAAGATTTACTAATGATTTTGAAAATACTATGAAGCTATTTAATTATTTTGTACCAATTCTAATAGGATATGTAGTTATAGGAATAATATTTCAATGGATTAGAAATTTACCCAGCAAAGGTAGTTCGGGTAGTTTAGGTATAGGAATATATTATTGGGTATCCATGATTATGATTGTTATACCTGTTTTGGGAATGTTTATAGAAGGTTACATTAGATATATTATATTAGTTAATGTGATTGTAATTATTGTGTTGTGGGCAGTTGATTATATGCATTTAAGCAAAGTGGCAAAAGAGTTAAATGGAGGAAGAGCTGTTAAGCATAAAACTTTAATAGTAGATTTAAAGTCAAAACCTAAGACTAAGGAAGAGTTTTTTAGAGTGTTAGAAGAAAATTGTATGTCTAATGGAGATTCTCTTGAATATATAGAAAGAGATATTCCAGCTGTTATAAGAATAAATGGAATATTATATAAAGCTGAAATTGGATATTATTATTCAGTGGCGGGAGAGGCAGTATATACATTGAGGATAACAGAGTTTTAATAGGGAGAGAATATTATGATAGGAAAATTTTTAAAGAAGATGGTCAAGCTTAATATAGATATACCTTATGATGGAAATCTTAAATATCCAACTAACAAAATAACTAAAGCAGCCATAGTAAAATATTGTGTTGAAGAAAAACTAGAATATGAATTTCTTGATGATAATGAAGATGGAAATATAATGGTTACTATTGAGCAAAAAGAATATGAAGTATTACGCCCATTTACAGGTAGAGGAGGTTATGCAATTATTTGTAGACCTGTTTAAAGTATAAGTAACTATAAGTTTAGAGGTTATAGGTATATATTATATTAAAATATTATAATTTAAAGATGTTCTTACATGATTAAATATTATATAAGAATATCTTTTTTATTTATATATTGACCTTTAGTTAAGTTTAGGGTATAAAGTTAATTTGTGGATTGAATTTGGAGGGTATATAAAATGTTAAATATGAAGGTAGACTTATTAAAGGGAAATATATTTAAATCATTAATTATTTTTGCAATTCCATTGTTTATATCGAACTTATTCCAACAGTTATATAATACTGTAGATATAATGATTGTAGGAAATTTTTTAGGTGATACATCTTTAGCAGCAATAGGAGCTTGTTCATCTATATATGAATTATTAGTAGGATTTGCTTTAGGGATAGGAAATGGACTTAGTATTGTTGCAGCAAGAAGTTATGGTTCAAATGACGAGAAATTATTAAAGAAATCAGTTTCGGGATCAATAGTTATTGGTATTTTTGTAACAGTAATAATTATGATTATATCGGTTGTATTGTTAATGCCATTATTAAAATTATTAAATACACCATCTAATATAATAGATGAAGCATATTCCTATATTTCAACAATAACTTTATTTGTAGGAGTTATGTTTGCTTATAACTTATGTGCAGGATTATTAAGAGCTATAGGAAATAGTTTTATGCCGTTAGTATTTCTTATAATATCATCTATATTAAATATTATTTTAGATATAGTATTTATTACACAATTTAATATGGGAATTAAAGGTGCTGCTGTTGCAACAATTATAGCACAAGGAATTTCTGTTATATTATGCGTAGTATATATTTATTTTAAGAGCAAAATTCTTATTCCAAGAAGAAGTAGTTTTAATGTAGGAAAGAAGCTGTATAAAGAATTAATAGGACAAGGTCTTTCTATGGGACTTATGATGTTTATTGTATCAACAGGAACAGTTATATTACAAACAGCTATAAACGGTTTAGGATATCTTACAATTGCAGGGCATACTGCAGCAAGAAAGTTAAATAGTTTTTGTGCATTACCAACTATAACAATGTCATTATCACTTTCAACTTTTGTTTCTCAAAATAAAGGAGCAGATCAAGGATATAGAATTAGAAAATCGCTTTGGTATTGTAACTTAATATCAATTGTATGGGGATGTATAATTTCTATTGTATTGCTATTTTTTGCGCCTATGTTAGTAAGAATTTTATCCGGATCTAATGAGGAGTTAGTTATTGAAATTGGAGCAAAATATTTGATACTAAATGCACCATTTTATACTGTATTAGGAGTATTACTAAATTTGAGAAATTCATTACAAGGATTAGGAGAAAAAGTACTTCCCCTTGTATCAAGTATTATTGAGTTTATTGGAAAGATATTATTTGTTATTTTCATTATTCCAAAGACAGGATACTTGGGAGTTATAATTTGCGAACCAATAATTTGGTGTGCTATGTGTGCTCAACTTATATATGTTTTTTATAATCATCCTTATATTAAAGCACATAAGAATAATAAAAAGATAAGTTTAGTACAGAATGATTAATTTAATATATAATAAATAATTTTTATTTAAAGTCATGTAAGTGCGTATGCTTACATGGCTTTTTTAAACAAAAAATTATTATTACATTGTTCATAATTTAGTTATTGTATATAATTAAATGAAGATAATTTTAATCTGATTTTATTTAGATAATAATATATATTTAATGAATATATAAGGGGAGAAACAAATGGTAACTATTAAAGATGTTGCAAAAGAAGCTGGTGTATCTGTAGGAACGGTTTCAAATGTAATAAATAATATACAGGTTAAACCATCTACAAGGATTAAGGTAGAAGAGGCAATAAAGAAGTTAAATTATGAACCTAATATTTATGCTAGAGGGTTTAAAATGAATAGAACTAATACTATAGCTGTAATCTTACCTACAATATGGAATCCTTTTTTTAGTGAATTGGCGTATAATATAGAAAAATGCTTAAGAAAAGTTGGAATGAAAATGATTCTTTGTAACTCAAATGAGGATAATAAAGCTGAAATAGAGTAT
Source organism: Clostridium celatum (assembly GCF_021412605.1). Taxonomy (NCBI): domain Bacteria; kingdom Bacillati; phylum Bacillota; class Clostridia; order Eubacteriales; family Clostridiaceae; genus Clostridium; species Clostridium celatum. The sequence continues at coordinate 34,658 of NZ_JAJKGM010000031.1, read as the reverse complement.
ATATCTATGGCAAAGCAAAATAAAATGGATGGAATAATAGCCATAACTTATAGCGATATTGATGAATATGTTTCTGAAAATATTCCTTTTGTAAGTATTGATAGATATTTTTCTAAAAATATAACGTATGTATCTAGTAATAACTTTGAAGGTGGACGAATTGCAGCAAAGAAGTTAGATGAACTTGGATGTAAGAAAATAGCTTATATAGGAAGAGGTTCTAAAATAAATAATGCTACAAGAAAAAGAAAAGATGGTTTTATTAGTTATTGTAAAGAATATAATATAGATTATGAAATATGTGAATTACTAGGTTCTACTGAGGAGTTTGATAAGTTACTGGATAAATTTATAGAGAGTAATTTTGAAGATGATATAAAAATACAAGGTGTTTTTGCTGTAACTGATGAATATGCAGTAGATTTTATAAAAAAATTAAATAAATATAATATAAAGATTCCCAAAGATGTTCAAGTAATTGGATTTGATGGAAGTAAATCATCAGCTAAAGACACAATAGAAATATCAACTATTAGACAGCCTGTTGAACTTATTGCAGAAGAAGCGGTTAAAGCATTAATAAATATTATAGAAAATAATAAAGTGAAAAAAGAAATAATTTTACCAGTTAAATTTATTGAAGGATACACTACAAAAAAATAAATTTTATTTAGGATTTTATATAAATAAGATTTCAAGTTTTATACTTTAAAATATACATAGTATATATATTAAGTAAAGAATAAGAAATTGAAAAATAAAATCCTATTTTTTTATAAAAAAATATTGACGAATTGATGAAAACGTATTAACATGATTAATATAGAAAATGAAACGTTTCAAAAATGAAAATAACAGCCAGGGGGTTGGATGGAAATGAGTAAAAATTACAAAGAAATAGGTAAAGAGATTTTAAAGAATATAGGTGGTAAGGAAAATGTAATTAGTGCAGCACACTGTGCAACTCGATTAAGATTAGTGCTTAAAGATGATAAGAATGTCAATGTTAAAGAAATCGAATCAATGGCAGAAGTCAAAGGAAGCTTTAATACATCGGGGCAATTTCAAATAATTTTAGGATCAGGTTGTTGTTGATGAGGTTTATAAAGAATTTATAAAATTAGCTAATATTAAAGAAGAAAGTAAAGATGAATTAAAAAGAGAAGCTGATAAAAAATTAAATCCATTACAAGGATTATTAAAATCTTTAGCAGATGTTTTTGTTCCTATATTACCAATATTAGTTGCAGCAGGATTGCTAATGGGAATAAATAATATATTAACATCTCAAGGATTATTTATTGAGGGACAATCTATAGTAGAAGCATATCCACAATTTAAGGATTTGGCAGAATTAATAAATACATTTGCTAATACAGGATTTGCATTTTTACCAATATTCTTAGGATTCTCAGCAGCAAAAGCCTTTGGAGGAAATCCGTATTTAGGTGCTTGTATTGGTGCACTTATGATACATTCAGACTTATTAAATGGATATAGTTACGGTGCAGCAGTTGTTGATGGAACTGTACCAGTATGGAATATATTTGGATTAAATATAGCTAAGGTTGGATATCAAGGAACAGTACTTCCAGTTTTAGCAGCTGCATTTGTTTTAGCAAAAGTAGAAAAGATGTTGCACAAAGTAATACCTTCAGTATTAAATAACTTATTAACACCACTATTTACTGTGTTTATCACTGGTATATTAACATTTGTTGTTATAGGTCCTGTAATGAGAGGATTAGGGGATGGTATAACAACAGGATTATTATGGTTAATAAATACATTAGGTCCAATAGGTGGAGCAATATTTGGATTCTTGTATGCTCCAATAGTTATAACAGGTATGCATCATAGTTTTGTGGCTATAGAAACTCAATTATTAGCAGATATAGCAACTACAGGTGGATCATTTATATTCCCAGTTGCAGCAATGTCAAATGTAGCTCAAGGTGCTGCAGCATTATCAGTACTTCTTATTTTAAGAAAAGATAACAAGATGAAAGGAATAGCATCAGCATCAGGTATATCTGCTTTACTTGGAATAACTGAACCAGCAATATTTGGTGTTAACTTAAAGTTACGTTATCCATTCTTTGGAGCAATGATAGGATCAGCAGTTGGATCTGCTTATGTAATGCTGACAAAAGTTCTTGCAATATCTCCAGGAGCAGCTGGATTACCAGGAATTATATCAATTAGACCTACATCTATAGTAAACTATATAATTGCAATGATACTTTCAATGGTTGTAGCTGTTGTATCAACAATTGTTATAGCAAAGTTTATGAATAAAAAACAAGTGGCAAATGATGAGCAAATAGCTGCATAGGAGTGTTTTATGAAATAGGAGGAATTAGTACTATACTAATGCCTTCTATTTTGTAATTAATAAATAATTATAAGATATTAAACGAGGAGAAATAATAATGAAAGAGTGGACAAGAGAAGAAAGATATAGAACAATTTTAGATGCATAAAATGAAGAAATAACAAAATTAAAAGAAATAGTAGATAGTTGTTCATATAGACAAAAATTTCATATTCAACCTACTACAGGACTGTTAAATGATCCTAATGGATTTTCTTATTATAATGGTGAATATCATTTGTTTTATCAATGGTTTCCATTAGGGCCTGTTCATGGAATAAAGCATTGGTATCATGTTTCTTCAAAAGATTTAGTTAATTGGAAAGATTGTGGAGTTGGAATAATTCCTACTGAATACTTTGAAAGTCATGGAGCATTTTCAGGAAGTGGTATAGTTGAAAATAATAAACTTCATTTATTTTATACAGGAAATACAAGAAATGAAGAATGGATAAGACATCCATATCAATGTTTAGCTATAATGGATAGTAATGGCGAAATAACAAAGAATAGTGAAGCTGTTATAAAGGATTTACCAAATGGATATACAGATAATTTTAGGGATCCTAAGGTGTTTAAAGATAATAATAAATATTATTGTTTAATTGGAGCTGAAAGAAAAGAAAATTTAGGAACTATAGTATATTATGAATCAAATAATTTATTAGATTGGAAGTTTAAAGGAGAAATAAAAACAGATTTCTTTGGTAATGGATTTATGTGGGAATGCCCAGATTATTTACGTTTTGATAATAAAGGAATACTTATATTTTCTCCACAGGGCTTAGAAGCAGATGGAGATAAATATCAAAATATATTCCAATCAGGATATTTAATAGGAGATAAAATTGATTTTTCTAATGGAGAATTCAATCATGGTAATTTTAATGAATTAGATAGAGGATTTGATTTTTATGCTCCTCAAACTACTGAAGATAAACACGGAAGAAAAATATTAGTTGGGTGGATGGGATTACCAGAGATAGATTACCCTACTGATAAAAGTGGATGGGCTCATTGTTTGACTATACCTAGAGAATTAGAGTTAAAAGGTGATAAATTAATTCAAAAACCAGTAAAAGAATTAGAGCTTCTTAGGGGGGAAAATCTAAAATATTCATATACATTAAATAATGAAGAAAAAGATATAGTTGGATTTAATGAAAAAACGTATGAGTTTATATGTGAGTTTAGTAATTTTACTGGTAAATATGTTGGGGTAAAACTAAGAAAAGGTATAGATGAAGAAACTGTATTTTATTATGATATAGAAAATAAAAAGCTTGTATTAGATAGAAGTAAATCAGGAGAAGTATTTGCAACAGAATATGGCACAGAAAGAAAGTGTGAATATAACGCTGAAAACTTAAAAGTTCAAATATTTGTGGATACTTCATCAGTTGAAATCTTTGTTAATGATGGGGAAGAAGTATTTACTTCAAGAATATTTACAAAAGAAATAAGTACAGGAGTAAGTGTATTTGCAGATAATAATACAAATGTAGAAATTAACTTATGGAAAATCAATATTTAATAAATTAATTTTTAAAATAAAAAAAGTGACATGCTAATCTTTTTAGAGTATACATGTCACTTTTTTTATTACTTTATTCTATTGACATCCTTTAAAAGTTTCTCAAGTTTTTCTACTGATGTAATTCTTTCATTACATTCAGAGCTATTCAAGCAAACATGAAAACCTAATGATTTATAATCATCTACATGTCGTGCTTTACATATAGGAGAAACAAAAGCAATTTCATTTTCAGAACCAATATGATTACAAAGAGAACAAATATTAGTACTCTTTGAGATAGTATTAGGAAGTCTACAAGCCATTCCTAAAAGTTTACCATCCATATTATACAATGTTAGCATCTACACAATTTATAAAAGCACAAGATAAATCAAATAAACATTTTCTATCTAATCTATTTTAATATTTCACCTCTTTTTTATAAATGAATATTATATTAATTAAAAGGGGGGTGATTTATAGATGGCATTAGAAGTAGTAGGTTTTTATAGAGATTCAAGGTCTTTATATGAAGAATGTAAAAAATGCCAATCTTATCATGCGATTATAGTAATGAAAGATGGGAGTATGTGTGATGGAATTATTGAAGAAGTAAATGATGATAGTGTTACTATATTAGTTGGTGAAAATGTAATAGAAAAAGAATGTGCGGAAGAAGCAAATAGGCAAGGACCATTTGGTCATGGACAGCCAGGAGGGTTTAGACGTTTTAGAAGAAGAAATTTTCCAATGAGGAATATAGATAGAGTTGGGCCATTGAGATATCCATATATTATACCGCCATATCCAATTTATCCATACCCTTACCCTTATCCATATCCTTACTATCCTTATATTTAGCTTTTATAATATAAAAGTATAAGTGAAATTAAGACTTGTAATTTCTTCAATTAAAGTTACACAAGGTATACTTCTACCAACTAGAGTGAGTAGTGAATTTCTTTATGAAAAATGAAAATGTGATTTGGTCTCTAGGATAAATAATAAGAAATATTGACAACATATATTATATATTTTAATATACTATAAGTGATAGATTTCAAAAAAAGCGAGGTATTTTTGTGAGTGTTTAGTATCAAATAGTTAAATTAAATATTGATTCCTAAAAAATTAAGGTATTTATACCTTTATTTGTTGTGGAATTAATTATAACTAATTGATACAAGTCCACGAATTTACTTCAGAGGTAGGAGTCTACCTTTATTTAAAGTTGAGTTTTAAGCTGTGGAAGTATCCACAGCTTTTTTTATATTTAAGTTATGAAATCTATCAGGATTTCGTTGACTTGTATTTATATTTGATACAAGGAAGGAAAATAAAAATGGATAAAATGACATTAGAAAAATTGAATTACGATGAATTAAAAGAGTTAGTTAAAGGGTATTGTGTAAGTGGTTTAGGAAAAGCCTTAATTGATAAACTTGAGCCAAGTAATAATTTAAAGATTGTTAATAGAAGGTTAGATGAAACATCAGAAGGACGAAGACTTTTAGATGCTTCATATCATATACCCCTTGTCGGAATATTTAATGTAGTACCATATATTGAAAAAATTGAAAAAGGTGCATCTTTAGATCCAGAAGATTTAGCTATTATGTCTGACTTTTTAAGAGGATGTAGAAAAGTAAAGCTATTTATAAAAGATAAAGAAGGATATGCACCAACATTAAGTAGCTATGGAGAGAGTATTACGGATTTGAGTTATATTGAAGAAGAGATAAATAGGTGTATAAGGGGTTCTATAGTTGACTCTAATGCGAGCAAAGAGTTAAAGAAAATTAGAAGATTAATAGATGATTGTGAAAATAAGATAAAAGAAAAGTTGGATAAATTTTTAAAAAATAGTGAAAATAAACAGTATATACAAGAATTTTTTATAAGTAAGAGGAATGGAAAATATACGATTCCAATAAAATCATCATATAAAAATTATGTACAAGGGACCATTGTTGAATCATCATCAAAGGGGACAACAGTCTTTATGGAACCAACTACAATTTCAAAGCATACATCAGAGTTAGCTATTTTAAAGGTAGAAGAAAGTATGGAAGAATATAAAATATTAGGTATGCTTACTGAAATGCTTAATGAAAAAATAAGAGAAATAAAAATTAATATTGAAGTAATAGCTGAATATGATATGATTTGGGCAAAAGCAAAATATAGTAATGATATTAATGGGATTAAGCCGAAATTAAATGAATATGGATATATAAAAATTGTAGATGGAAAATATCCATTATTAAAAAATCCAGTACCACTTAATTTTGAAATCGGTAATGATTATAGAGCACTTATAATAACAGGGCCAAATGCAGGTGGTAAAACAGTAGTTTTAAAAACAGTAGGAATATTAACATTAGCAACACAATCTGGATTTCATATACCAGCTAAAGAGGGCACAGAAATTTCAGTATTTAATAAAATATTTGTTGATATTGGAGATAATCAAAGTATAGAAAATGCTTTAAGTACTTTTTCCTCTCATGTTAAGAATTTAGCGGATATAATAAAACAAAGTTCAAAGTCTACATTGCTATTATTTGATGAGATAGGAAGTGGGACAGAACCAAATGAGGGAGCAGCTCTTGCTATTGCTATTTTAGAGGAGTTATATCATAAGGGATGTATTACAATTGCAACTACTCATTATGGAGAAATTAAAAATTTTTCAGAGGAGCATCCTCATTTTGAAAATGCAGCAATGGAGTTTAAAAAGGATACACTTGAACCATTATATAAGCTTCATATTGGAAGAAGTGGTGATAGTAATGCACTTTATATTTCTAAAAGGATGGGAATTTCAGATTCTATTATTGAAAAGACTAAGAAATATATAGAAACAAAAAAATATAATTATGATTTAATAAATTCAAGTAAGCTTACAAAGAAAAAGGAAGAAATACAAGAAGTAGATAGCAAGTATAATTACTGTATAGGTGATAAAGTAATACTTTTAGATAATAATGAAAGTGCTATAGTCTATAAAGAGTTAGATGAATTAAATAATTTAACTGTTTTTTATAAAGGTGAATTTATCGATATTAATTATAAAAGAATAAAATTAGAAATATCAGCTAGTGAGTTGTATCCTGAAGGTTATGATTTAAATCAATTATTTACAAGTTATATTGATAGAAAACTTGAACATGATATTGCTCGTGGGTCAAAAAAGGCTTTAAAAAAAATAAGAAAGAATTCATTATAAAATAAAGAGAAACTTCTTGATTGACTTTTTTTACCAATAGAAGTAAAATTAAATTAGTCGAGTAGCAAAAGTGCGTAAATCCAGATTAGGGATTTACGCACTTTTTTATTTATTGGTTATGGTAGCTTATCCGTTAAAAGACTCCGTAATATTGATGATAGGAGGAAGAAGCTATGGAAAAAGAGGTTTCAAAGAATAAGATGGGGGTTGTGCCTATAAAAAAACTCATGATAACAATGGGAATGCCGATGATTATATCTATGATATTACAAGCGCTTTATAATATTGTTGATAGTTATTTTGTAAGTAATATTTCAGGCATGGGTGATTATGCAGTAAATGCACTTACATTAGCATTTCCTATTCAAATGTTAATGATTGCAGTAGGTGTTGGTACAGGTGTTGGAGTTAATACATTGTTATCTAAAAGTATTGGACAAGGGGATAGAAAAAAAGCAGATTATATTTCCGGTAATGCAATTTTTATTGGAATATGCATTTATATAGTATTTTTAATATTTGGTTTATTTGGAGTTAATGCTTATATTACCTCACAAACTACAGATATTATAATAATTGAAATGGGTAAATCATATATTACTATTTGTACAGTATTATCCTTTGGCGTAATTGAATTTATGATATATGAAAAGCTATTACAAGCAATAGGAAGAACTACATTATCTACAATGGCTCAAGTTATGGGGGCTCTTTCTAATATAATACTTGATCCAATATTAATTTTTGGACTTTTTGGATTACCAGCAATGGGAGTAAATGGAGCAGCATATGCAACTGTAATAGGGCAAATATTATCTTGTGTTTTAGGATGTATTTTCCATCATAAATATAATAAAGATATTGATGCAAAACTAAAATATTTAAAACCACAAAAGCATATTATTTATGAAATATATAAGGTTGGTATTCCTGCAATTGTAATGCAAGCGTTGATGTCTATTATGACATATGGTGTAAATATTATTTTCGGTACAATTTCTATTGCTGCAGTTACTGCTTATGGAGTTTATTATAAAATTCAACAGTTTGTTTTTTTTGCAGCATTTGGAATGAATAATGCTATGATTCCAATTATAGGATTTAATTATGGAAAGCGTGATAAGAAAAGAGTTTATGATGGAATTAAATATGGAATGATATACACATTGATAATCATGACTATTGGTATAGTAGTACTTCAATTATTTGCACATCAGTTAATTGGAATATTTGCATTATCAGAGCAAACACAGAGCTTATGTATTAGAGCAATAAGAATAGTTACTATAGGGTATTTATTTGTTGGTGCAAATGTAGCATACCAAGGTATTTTTCAAGCTCTTGGATGTGGTGTACATTCTTTAGTTCTTTCATTAATGCGTCTGATTATTATTGCATTACCATTAGCATGGATATTAACAAAACTACCTAATTCTCAAAACATTGTATGGATGGCATTCCCTATTGCTGAAGCTTGTGCTTTTATAGTAGGCGTAATATTTATGAAACAAATTTCTAAGAGAAAGTTATACAAGATTGATGAATCAAATAAATACAATTTAAATAAAAGAGAAAGATTAGTATAAAATATTATAGATTTTTAATAGCAATAGTAATTAAATAATTCTAATAATAAAGATATATTTAAGTGATTTTCATTTAAGTATATCTTTTATTTTTAATTAATATAGATAAGGATATCCTATTATAAATAATAGTGTACTTGAAAAATATGAAAGAAGATAGCTATAGATATTGATGTTAAGTATCTATGGTTATTTTTGATTTAATTACATTTATAAAATAAATAGTTAAAAAGTAGTTTAATTGAAGTATTTTTAGAAATTATTTTATAAAAAAATATAATCTCTAATTATGTTAAATAATAAAATGCACATACTAAATATATTGCATCAATAAAACAAAGGAAGGAGATTATATATGAAAAACAAATTACCTAAAGAAGCTTATGGTGGTGTGCATGGAAAAGATTATGTTCCGTATATAACTGATAAATCAAAGCGCGGAGCCAATGTTTCTGTACTTATAATTGGAATAGTATTAGCTACTATATTTGCGGCATCTACTGCTTATTCTGGTATGAAGTCAGGGTTAACTGTTGCAGCCGGAATACCAGGAGCAATAATAGGTTCAATGCTTATAGGAGCTTTTGCTAAAAGTAAAGGAATACTTGGAAAAAACATAACTCAAGGTATGTCAAGTGGTGGAGAATCTATCGCAAGTGGTGTTATTTATGTATTACCTGCAATTATATTAATAGGAAGCAAGGTAACTTTTTTAGAAGGTATAAGTGTAGGAATAGCTGGAGCTCTATTTGGAATAGGGGCTTTATCATTAGTTTATAATTACTTAATTGTTGAAGAGCATGGAAAACTTATGTATCCAGAATCTATGGCTATATCAGAAACTCTTGTTGCTTCAGAAGCAGGCGGAGATGCTATAAAATTTATGGGAATTGGTTTTTTTATAAGTGGTATTATAAATGTTTTAACAAGTTCATTTTTAAACTTAATTAATAATACTATTACCTTTGTAGGAAGCAAGTTTTACAAATGGAAATTTTCTACTGAAGTAAATCCACTTTTATTAGGTATAGGTTTTATAGTTGGGTTAGAGGTATCTTTAACTATGTTTGCAGGATCAATACTAGCTAACTTTGGAATTACACCTTTGATAGGTTATTTTACAGATTTAGCAGATAAAAATGTGCACTCATGGAATGATGCTACAGTACTTCTTCATCAAATGGAAGTAAACTCAATAGCAGGAAGTTATGTTAAATATATAGGTGCAGGAATGATGCTTTGTGGTGGTATAATAGGTGCAATAAAGCTTATACCAACAATAATTGTATCTATAAAAGAAACATTAAAGGCAAAATCAAGTAAAGATGATAGTAAAGAAAAAAGTTCAGGTGAAATGATAATACTTTTAGCTGGGCTTTCAATAATAATTGTATCAGCATTTTTAATTTCTCAAGGGGCTACAATGGCTATAGTAGCAGCTATTGTTTCAATAATATTGGCTTTATTATTTGTAATAGTTTCAGGTCGTTTAGCAGGTACAATAGGAACATCAAACCTTCCTGTATCAGGTATGACAATAGCTTCATTAGTTATACTAACATTAGTATTTGTTATAATGGGATGGAAAGGGCAAGCAGATAATAAATCATTGCTTTTATTTGCAAATTTTATGGTTGTTGCTATATCAGTAGCAGGAGGATATAGTCAATCTCAAAAAGTAACATATGTAATAGGTGGAAGTAAAAAAGAAATGCAAAATTATTTTTTAATAGCTAGTATAGTTGGGGTTATTGTTGTTACAGGAACAGTAATGGTACTTTCAGATCAATTAGCTATTACAGGAGCAGATGCACCATTTGCACTTCCACAAGCAAATTTAATGTCTACATTAACTTCTGGAATAATGCAAGGTAATTTACCTTGGCCTATGATTATAGTTGGTGTTGTTATGGCTTTATTCTTATTCTTATTAGATTTACCAATAATGACTATTGCCATAGGATTTTATTTACCTATATCAACAACATCTATAATATTAGTAGGTGCATTAATACGTGTGTTTATTGAAAAAATCAGCAAAGATGAAAGAGAAAAAGAAGTTAAAGTGGCCAATGGAATAAGCCTATCTTCAGGTCTTGTTGCAGGTGGATCTATAATAGGGCTAGTAGGGATAATATTACAAGTTAGTGGTGTTATAAAACCTAGAATTCCAACAGGATTCGCTGGTGGAAATATGATGGCTATAATATTATTAATTATTTTAGTTATAGCTACAACCATACCAATTATGTCATCGAAGGTAAAGAATAATGAATAATAATGAAGAAGTTTTAAATATAAAGTTTAAAATCTGTGATAATATTGAGTATGAAGTAGATAAAGAAGGTATAGTTACTATTTTTGAAAAACAAGACCATAAAATTCAAAAAATTTTTAGAAGATTAAAGTTTAAAATTCCTATGTACAAAACTATTACTTTCGACCAATATAGTAGTGAAGTGTTTATACAAATTGATGGAAGTAAAACTGTTAAGGAAATAGGGGAATTATTAGAGAAGAAATTTGGTGAGAATGTATATCCCCTTTATGAAAGATTATTAGTTTTTTTAAATCATATATGTGTAAACTGTAAGTATATTCAGAGGACAGAATAAAGGAGATTATATAGTAAATCCTAAACTCGTTTGAGTTTAGGATTTATTTTTATAAAAAGAAATTATAATTAATAGTTTAATTAGACAGAAAAGTATTTTTCATATAGTATTATTAACATATATTGTAAAGGCGTAATATGATAAATTTATCAATACAGATATGATAGTTGTTTAATAAAAGCCCATTTAGTATAGAAAAAGTTTTAAAAATTATTTTAATTATAAAGTTTAGATTAAGGTAGATGAGTATTTATATGCTAGGAGAGTTAATGAAAAATTTAGATTTAAAAGTAGCAATAGAAGTATCAATAAAAATTATATTAGGTGTAATACTTACAGGGTCTATAGGATATAATAGAGAAAAAAAAGGCATGGTAGTGGGGATAAGGACTCATGTTATGGTTGGACTTGTTGGATTGCTAATTCAAATAACTTCTTTAGAATATTATCGTGTTAATGGTGGATCAAATGATGTATTTAGATTAGCAGGGCAATATATATCAGGTATTGGATTTTTAGGAGCTGGAACAATATTAAAGGATAAAAGAAGTATAAAAGGATTAACGACAGCTGCTTCAATTTGTTTAGCTGCAATTATTGGTCTTGCTGTAGGGTCAGGAATATATATATCATCTATAGTAATTACTATAGTAGCTTATGCTTTTTTAAATGATATATTTAAAATAAAGAAATTAATAATAATTAAGAAAAATTCACATGCACATATAGAGGTAGGTATAAATGGCAATATAGCAATCTCAGTAGAAAATATAAAAGAGATGATAAGAAGCTCTGGGGCAGATATAATATCAATTGAAGTGAGAAAGGAAGCAGAAAAACGAGTAAATCTTAGGTTTAAAATTAACCTTGATGATGAGTTAGATATTAGTGATGTTTTAACGGATATAGTTTCTATAGATGAAGTAGATAAAGTAGAGTTAATAGAGCATCAATAGATAGAGTTAAAAAGGAAATAAAGCATATTTGAGAAAAAATTAAAAGTTAATAAAATATTATAAAAGTATTAAATAAAAGATTATAAAAAGTTTTAATAGTGACTTTAAAAGGAAATACTATTTGGTATATAAATTTATTTTAAAATTACTATAAATAATGACAATATATGTCGTATTTGCGAGGTAGTATATAAATAAATTGATAACATAAAATAGTAAAGTGAGGTCTTAGTATGAATAAATTTATGGAACAAGCTAAATCAATAAAAGATGAAATAGTAGGATATAGAAGAACCATCCATCAAAATCCTGAAGTTGGGGCTGAATTACCAAAGACAAAAGCATATGTAATAGAAAAGTTAAAGGAATTTGGATATGATCCAAAGGAGATATGTGAAAGTGGTATAGTGGCAACAATTGAAGGGAATAAGCCAGGAAAAACATTTTTATTAAGAGCGGATATGGATGCATTACCAATGGCTGAAGCAACTGAATGTGATTTTAAAGCAAATAATGGCTGTATGCATTCATGTGGACACGATATGCATACAGCAATGCTTTTAGGAGCAGCAAAGTTACTTAAAGAAAATCAAGATGAAATAGAGGGAACTGTTAAATTAGTATTTCAACCAGATGAAGAAGGATTTACTGGAGCAAAAAAAATGTTGGAAGCAGGAGTTCTTAATAACCCAAAGGTTGATGCAGCTATGGCAATGCATGTGCATTCTGGTACTCCTTCAAATGTTGTATTATGTGGTTTAGGAACTAGTATAGCTGGGTGTAACAGATTTAGAATAGTTGTAAAGGGATTAGGCTGTCATGGAGCTATGCCAGAGCTTGGAGTAGATCCAATAAATATAGCAGCTCATATATATATATATCTTTACAAGAAATTATATCTAGAGAAATATCAGCTACAAAGCCTGCAGTTGTAACAATTGGAAAATTTGTAGGTGGAGAAGCACCAAATATAATACCAAATGAAGTTATTATGGAAGGTACTATAAGAAGTTTAGATAAAGAGGTTGGAGAATTTATATTTAATAGAATGAAAGAAATAGTAGAATCTACTGCTAAGATGTTTAGAGGGGAAGCTGAATTAATAGAATTATCATCAGTACCACCATTAGCTAATGATACTGATTTAGCTAAGGAAGTTACTTCCTACATAAAAGATTTATTAGGCGAAAAATCAGTGTGTTTATTTGAAGGTGGAGGAATGGGATCAGAAGATTTTGCTTCCTACTCATATGAAGTTCCAAGTGTTTATCTTATGTTAGGTGCTGGTACAAAGCAAGAAAACTCTTTATATGGTGAACCTATGCATAATGAGAAAGTAGTGTTTAATGAAGATATATTAGTTACAGGTGCAGCAATGCATACATATTGTGCTATTATGTGGTTAAAAAATAATAAATAAATTAGAAATATAATTGAATGTTAGGAAGTTGGAAAGGTAGTAGTAATGAGATTGTTAGAAATTGTATTTTATCTCTTAAGAAGCAACTGTAAAATTACAATTAAGGAGCTTGCAAGCGTATATAACGTATCAACAAGAACAATACAAAGGGACTTAGATAAATTATCAGTTTTAGGTATTCCAATAATAATTCATAGAGGAAAAAATGGTGGAATAGAAATAGATAATAATTATATAATAAGAAGGCAAATGCTAAGATATAATGATTATGAGTCTTTAATGCTTGCACTATATATTTGCGAAAATATAAGTAAAAATTTAGAGCAATCTCTTTTAATTGATAGATTTAAGATTGTAGATGAAAAGAGATGTTCTAAGATATTAAATAAATTACAGGAACGTTTTATAGTAGATTTGTATGAAGAGAAATTTGATAGCGAAAGTGAAGTTTGTAAGAAAATCGATAAAGCATTAGATAACAAAACTTTTATAGAGGTAGAGATAAATAGGGGTAAAATATGCATATTTCCAATTTCTTATGTTTTAAGACAAGAAGGATTATGTTTATATTATTATGATGAAGAATATAAGCTTATTCCAATAAAGAATATAGATAATGTTGTATTACTTAATAAGAGTTATAATGGTAATATAATAAGCTATAATGATAATAAAAAAAGTTTAAAAATAGTGTAAATAAGAAGTGAAAAATAAAAATAAGACACATTATGTACAAATAAGACATAATGTGTCTTATTTGTATGATATAATAACAATACTTTTAGTAAAAAATGTAAGTATATTCAATAATTTATGATATATACCATTATAATGAAAAATAGAGAGGGTGCTATGAGTAGAGAACTAAAAAAAATATTATTATTTATGATGATATTTATTATTTTATTAAGTAATGGCAATGTGGTTTTTGCTAATCAATTAGAAGGTGATAATAGTTTACTTATAGAAGAAAAAATAAACTTTAATAATTTAACTACAAAAGATGGATTATCTAGTAATCTTATAACTGATATTTATCAAGATTCACTAGGATATATTTGGATAGGGACTGAAGATGGACTTAATAAATACAATGGAAATATGGTGGTAAAGTATAATTATGAAATTAATAATAAAAATAGCCTTACTTCGCCATATATAACAGCTATAAATGAAGATAAATATGGAGACATGTGGATAGGAACTGATTGCGGATTAAATATTATTAATAGGCAAGAAAGTAATATAATAAGAATATGTACAAAGGAAGAAAATAATTCAGGATTATCTAATTATGAAATAACTTCAATATATAGAGATAGTAATGATACTATGTGGGTTGGAACTAAAAATGGATTGAATAGATATGATGAGAAAAATAATAAGTTTATAAAATACTATTCAGATGGAAGTAGTACAAGCTTAGATAATAATCATATAACTTATATAAAAGAAGATGATAGAGGAAATTTATGGATAGGAACTAAGGATGGAGCAAATATTATAGATTTAAAAACAAATTATATATCCAATAATAAAAGTAAATATAGTAAATTAGAATATATATATGAAATAGAGAAAGATACAAAGGGTAATATTTGGATATCTAGTGAGAGTGGCATAGTTGTTTTAAACGAAAATAATGAACTGAATGATTATAATGATGAATTACGCAATTATAATATTGATATTGAAACAAAGGTATTATGTGATAGTAATAATAATATATGGTTTTATGGTGATAACGGTTTAATGAGATACATACAAGATAGTAATGAAACAAACATATATAATACCAGTAATAGCCATTTAATAAGTAATTCAATAAGATGTTTGTATGAGGACAGAAGTGGAGTTATATGGGTTGGTAGTAATAAAGGAATCAGCATATTAAATATTAAGCAACAATTTAGTAACAAAATAAATAATATTTTTAAAAAATATGGAATATCAGAAAGTAGTATAACATCTTTTTTACAAGACATTGATGGAGATTTATGGATAGGTACAGAAGAAAATGGATTAATTTATTTTGATAGAAATGAAAAGAGTATGCTAAGATTTGTTCATGATGAGAATGAGGAGATTTCATTATTAAGTAATAAAATAAAATATATTTTAGAAGAGTCTAATGGTAATATAATAATTTGTACTGAAAAGGGTGTAGATGTAATTAATAAAAAAATGAGAGAGCACTATATATACGCTTATGATGAATACAATAGAAACCTTTTTTTAAGTAAAGAGTTTAAAACTATAAATGATGGAAATTATACATGGGCAGCTACAATAGAAGGACTTTATAGGGATACTAATGGAACTCATGAAGTAACTTATTATAGGGATGATTTTATAAACGCAGGTATTAATAATTATGAAATATATGATATTTTTCAAGATAAAAGTGATGAAAATATTCTTTGGCTAGCTGGAGGAATAGATGCTGGATTAATAAAGTTTCATAAAACTAAAGGAATAATTAAAAATTATTTAGCAAATTCAGAAGATAATTCATTAAATTATGATTATATAAATTGTATTCAAGGAGATGAAGAAGGTAATATTTGGATAGGTACTAAAGTAGGATTAAATAAATTTAATATCGAAGAAGAAACTTTCACTAAATATTATGAAAAAGATGGTTTAGGAAGCCATTATATAAATAGTATAATTATAGATGATAATGAAGATATATGGTTAGGAACAAGTAATGGATTAAGTAAATTTATTATTAATGAGAATAGGTTTATAAATTTTAAAGAAGTAGATGGAGTATGTGGAAATCAATTTAATGAAAGAGCTGCATATAAGACTAAAGAGGGGCAGTTACTATTTGGGACAACTAATGGTGTAGTTTCATTTGACCCTAATACTATAGGGGAAATAACTCCTATAGTAGATAAAGTAGTCTTAGATACTCTATGGATAAATAGGAGTTTATATATAACTGACGGAGAAACCCTTGAACTTAATTATAATGAAAATACTATATCGTTTGCATACTTTCTTCCTAATTATACAAGGATAGGTAACATAACTTATTTGTATAAAATGGATGCAATAAATGAAGAATGGAATGTTAGTAATAAAGAGGGTTATGCAGTTTATACAAAATTAAAACCAGGTAAATATACCTTTAGAGTTAAAGCAGTTAAGAGTGATGGAAGTTTAACAGAAGAATCTACTATAAATTTTATTATAAAGAAGCCATTTTGGCAGTCAAATATAGCATATTGTTTATATCTAGCCCTTTTCATGTTAGTAATTTTTTGGGGAGGATATAGGCTTAAATTTTTAAAAAAAATAGTAGCTAATCAAACAAAAGAGATAAATCGGCAAATGGAAGAAAATAAAAAGCTTTATGAGCAGAATATTAGAAATGAGCAGTTTAAAAATGATTATTTCGTTAATTTATCTCATGAATTAAGAACACCTATAAATATAATTTTATCAGTAATTCAGTTACTAAATTCTTTAGAGAAGTCTGGAAAGGATACTGATAAAAAAACATCACATTATATGGGGGTAATAAAGAAAAGCTCTAATAACTTATTAAACATTATAAATGATATTATAGATAGCTCTAAAATTGAATCAGGTGCTTATAAAATAAATAAAGAAGAAAATGTTGATATAGTATATTTAGTGGAGGAGACTGCATTAAATATGAGTGATTATATAAAAGAAAAAGGAATAGAATTAATTATTGATCCTGAAGTTGAAGAAATGTTAATTAGTTGTGATCCTAAAGAAATAGAAAGATGTATTATTAATTTAATTGGAAATTCAGTTAAGTTTACAGAGCAAGGTGGAAAAATTGAAGTTTTAATTAAAAGAGATGAGGAGACTGTAAGTATTTCTATAGTAGATAATGGTCTTGGAATATCTAAAGATGATCAAGAGTTTATATTCAAGAGATTTGAGCAAGGAAAGAATTTTAATTCCACTAAAGTAAGTAGCAGTGGAATAGGATTAACATTGGTTAAATATATTGTGGAGTTACATGATGGACATATTACTTTAGAAAGTGAATTAAATAAGGGAAGCAGTTTTACAATAATATTACCTGTAAATTAGAGTATATTAATAGTAAATTTAAATTTTAAAAAATATATAAATAATTATTTAATAGATTAAAAATAATTAACAGTAGATATAAGTTATTTAAAATAGCTGTATCTACTGTTCATTTAATTTATTATAGATTTAAATAAAAGTTAATAATAAAGTTATTTATATTAGGTTATAATGTGCTAGTGCAGAATAAATACCATCATTTAATAAATCTGTAGTTATATAATTTACATATTCAAATAATTGAGGATTTGAATTACCCATAGCGATACTATTTTTTACATATTGAAGCATTGTTAAATCATTAGTACTATCGCCAATTCCAAAAGTATTTTCAAAATCAATATTTAAATGATTAATTATAAATTCAATTCCTGTGGCTTTAGAACAACCCTTGGGAGCTAGTTCATAAAAGTCGTCAGCTCTTTTTATAAAATCTAAAGTATCTTTAAATTCTTGAAAAAATCCTTCAAAATTACTATATTCAGTTATAAATAAAACAAGTTTATCAACATTTAGGTTATGAGAATCCCAAGTTAAATCTTCATAAGTACCTTCATGCTTATGAGCTTCAATAATATTAAGTACCTCTTTATGTTTTATATTATATAAATAATCATAATATACACCGTCAATACTTTCTAAAGCTGCATCTAGCTTGTACTTTTTTAAGCTTTTAATAAGTTTTTTTGTAAAGTCAATTCCTAAGCATTTATGATAGAGAGTTTCATTATTATATTCAATATAAGTTCCACAGCCACAAATAAATCCATCAAAATCTATTTCTTTTTTTAAGTTTTTAATTTGGCATAGCGTTCTTCCTGTATTAATAAAAGCTAAATGACCATTTTTCCTAGCAAGCCTTATAGCTTTTTTAGCACTATCAGGAATTATATGAGTTTTTTCATCAATTAGAGTACCATCAATATCAAAAAATATAATACTTTTATTCATAAATTAAACAACCACCTTTAAATATCATAGATATATTTAAGTATATATTATGTAAGAAATAAGGGCTATAATAAAGCGAGAAGTTAGTAATTGTTTACAAGTTAATATGTAAATTTTTCTAAAAATATAAAAATAATATTGCTTTAAAGCATAGAGTAGAGCAATAATAGTATTAAAGGTTTATATATTTGAGGAGGAAGAGAAGTTGGAAAATTTTAATTTTAAGGCATATAGTGAAATGATATTTGGAAAAGGACAAATTACAAATTTACCAGAAGTAATTAGTAGATATGGGAAAAATATTTTACTTGCTTATGGTGGAGGAAGTATAAAAAGAAATGGAATATATGATAGTGTTAAGAAGTTATTAAAAGACTATAATATAATTGAACTTGATAAAATTGAACCTAATCCAAAGATTGAAACTGTAAGAAGAGGAGTTAAGCTTTGTAAGGAAAATAATATTGATGTTATTTTAGCTGTTGGAGGAGGAAGTACAATAGATTGCGCTAAGGTTGTAGCAGCAGGAGCTTTTTATGATGGAGATCCATGGGATTTAGTAACAAATCCAGAAAAGATAGATAAAGTTTTACCTATAGTAACTATTTTAACTTTAGCAGCTACAGGTTCAGAAATGAACGGGAATGCCGTTATTTCTAAGATGGATACTAATGAAAAGTTAGGTACTGCAAGTGTAAATATGAAACCACAAGTATCTATATTAGATCCAGAATATCTATATACATTACCTAGTATTCAAACAGCAGCAGGTACAGCTGATATAATGTCACATGTATTTGAAAGTTATTTTAAAAAGACAGAAGGTGCATTTGTTCAAGATAAATTCTCAGAAGGATTGTTAGAAACTTGTATAAAGTACTGCCCAATAGCTCTAAAAGATCCTACAAATTATGAAGCTAGAGCTAATTTAATGTGGGCTAGTTCCATGGCTCTAAATGGGTTATGTGGAAGTGGTAAGCCTGGAGCTTGGACTTGTCATCCAATAGAACATGAATTAAGTGCTTTTTATGATATTACACATGGGGTAGGGCTTGCAATAGTAACTCCAAGGTGGATGAGATATATTTTAAGTGAAAATACGGTAGATAAATTTGTAGATTATGCAATAAATGTATGGAAGCTAGAACCTAAAGAAGATAAATTTGCTTTAGCAAATGAAGCAATTGATTTAACAGAAAAATTCTTTAAAGACTGTGGAATTCCTATGACTTTAAAAGAGGTTAATATTGATGAAACTCATTTTGATGAAATGGCAAAGGGAGCAGTTGAACATGGTTCTTTAGCTTACGCTTATGTTCCATTAAATGAAACTGATGTTAAAAAAATATTAGAAATGTGTCTATAAAAATATAAAGAATAATTTAGATAAAATATTTTATATTATAAAAAGTGATGCTCTAAAAGTTAGAGCATCACTTTTGGTATATTTAAACCATAATAAATATAAGGTTGAAAGGTTTTATTTTAACTTAGCATCTAATTCATTTGATATAGCAAGATTATAAATATAAGCATTATTAACTTCGTTAATAAAATCAATTTTCATTTCATCAGATAAATTAATTTCGGCTAACATATTATGATATTTCATAACATATCCTCTTAAATCATTAATTTCAGGGAATTGATAGTAGTTTAATCCTTCATTAGATATTTTATAGCTTGTACTTAATAGTGAAAGGAATGTTCTACCACCAAATAAATCAGCTAAAAATCTTGTATACGCATATGCAACTACAAGCTCAGGCTTAGTTTCTGATAATTCTTCTATTTTTGCAACACAAGCTTCTGTAGAAGCTAATAATTTCATTGAATTTAATTTATCACCTAATAAGAACTCTAAATCTTTTCTTATAAGCTTTGAACGATATAACTCTTTTGTAACAAATGGATTAATTACAGCATTGTTTTCATTTTTATCTAATGCATCCTCAATAGCTTTATACATTTTTTCTAAATTATAAATGTATTCAGCATATCCTTCAACTGAAGCAATTCCATCAACTAATTTCTTTATATATCCAGTATTTTCTGCCGCACTATGTAATAGTGAAGTTTTTTCTCTTATATCCATCATAAATTTCATTATATTCACCTCATTATTTAATAATCACTTTAATAACAATATATATTAACAGATAATTATTATCAATTGCGATGTGGAGGTGAATTGATTTAATTCAGAGTTAAATACTAAGATATGCTCTTGTTTTCTTTAATTTTCTTAATATATTAATAATGTATTAAAGTAATTTTGTTAAATATAAATATAAAAAAATAAAAAGTGCATGTTACGTAATTTAAGTAACATGCACTTTTTACTTTTTATTCTAAAGGTCTAACTCTTAATTTTACACCTAAATTATCACAAATTTTTTGACAAGCATTAATTTCGTTTTTGCCAATACAATCTACTACTGAAAGAACTACATTTGGTATATAATTTTTACAATCTAATGCAAATTTTTTCATAGCTTCATAAGATTTTATTCCAAATTTACTTTGTGTTAATTTATAATATTCTTCTTCAGTAGAAGCATTAAGGCTAATAGATACTGTATCTATTAAATCTTTTAAAAGTGGAGCAATTTTTTTATTATTTATTAAATCGCCAAGTCCATTAGTATTTATTCTTATTTTAGCTTTAGGATTTTTTTCTTTTATATATTTTGAAATTTTAACTAAATCATTAATCCTTTCAGTAGGTTCTCCAAAGCCACAGAATATAATCTCATCACATTTAGATAAATCGATATTTTCAAATTCGTTAATTACTTCTTCAACAGTTGGTTCTCTTTTTAACCATAAACTATTGCTTTCGGACATTTCTTTTGTTTTTCTTAAACAAAATGTGCAAGCACAAGGACACAAGTTTGTTAAATTAATATATATATTTTTCTTTATCCCTCTAGCGGTCATTTCATCTAATGTTATATTTCTTAAACTAATATAATTCCCATTATCTACAGTATATAAAATAACCATATTACCCCTACCTTTTATATATTATTTTAATTCGCTTAAAAATTCTTCAAAACAAACTCCATAGTTAGGAGGCAAGTTTAAATCATTAGTAAATTTTAATGATTTACTAATAAAGCTAGTTGCTTTTTCAACACATACTGAAAAACTTTCATTTTTAACAATGCTACCAGATACAATAGATGAAAAAACATCTCCAGTTCCTGGTCTATCATCTCCGATTTTTTCAACCTTTATAACTTTGTAAGGTTTATCGCTTTCAAATATAAAGTTCTCTATACAGCCACCTCTTTGTAATCCAGTAATAACTATTTTATTAGGACCTTTATTAGAAAGGTTTTTACATAGAATATACAATTCTTCATGATTTGGTGTTTCATTTGGATAAGGCACGTCCAATAGTTTGCAAAGCTCAGTGAGATTTGGAGTTACTACATCTGCATATTTAATTAAATCCTGCATTTTTTTGCACATTTCATCAGTGTAAGTAGAATATAGTTTTCCATAATCGCCCATTACAGGATCAACTATGACTATATTATTTTCAGTTTTGAACTTTTCTAAAAATTCTACCACAATTTCAATTTGTTCTTTAGATCCTAAAAAGCCAGTACATATTCCATCAAAATTTAAATTAAGCTTTTCCCAATTATTTATATATTCTTTCATTTTAGGAGTGTAATCTTCGAAGAAAAAATTATCAAATCCAGTGTGATTAGATAATATAGCTGTAGGAATGAAGCAACATTGAACTTTAAGTATTGAAATTATAGGTAATGCCACAGCTATAGAACATCTGCCAAAGCCGGTTACATCATTAATAAGTGCTATTTTTTTTTGATTAAATTCTCTCATTATTTCACATCCTTTAAGTAATAATTATAAAAGAAGAATTTGTAAAAAGCAATTTTTGAGAAAGTGTATCGATACGAATATAGTATAATAGTAATATTTAAGTAATTGCTCTATTCATGTGATAATTAGATATAAATTAAACAATAAATATTAATTTAGAAGTTAGATTAAATTAAATATTTATTAGTATTGATTTTGTAATTAGCAGAATTAATGTAATATATTATTTGATATGTAAGAAAATTTATACTGGAAAGAGGTACATAATATGAATGTGGAATTAATTATGTTAGGAACAGGTTCAGCTATGGTAACAAAATGTTATAATACCTGTTTTGCATTGAGAAATGATGAAGAATATTTCTTAGTAGATGCTGGTGGTGGTAATGGAATACTGGCACAATTAGAGAAAGCAGAAATTAGTTATAAAAATATTAAAGGAATGTTTGTTACTCATGGACATACAGATCACATAATGGGAGCCGTATGGATAATAAGAAAATATGCAGCTTTAATGAATGAAGGAAAATTTAAAGGTGAATTTAATATTTACGGACATAATGAAGTTGTTAATATTTTAAATACGTTAAGCAATATGATGTTAACTAAAAAGTTAGTAAAATTTATTGGCAATGGAATTAATATTTGTGAAGTTTGGAATGAAGATAAAATTGATGTTATAGGAATGAGTATAGAATTTTTCGATATTGAATCTAGTAAAGATAAACAATTTGGATTTAAAGCAATTCTTCCAAATAAAAAGACATTAGTTTGTCTTGGAGATGAACCCTACAATGAAGTTAATAGAAAGTATGTTGAAAATTGTGATTGGCTACTTTCAGAAGCATTTTGTTTATATGCAGATAGACACATATTTAAGCCATATGAAAAAAATCATAGCACACCTATTGAAGCAGGAAAGCTTGCAAAAGAACTTAATGTAGAAAATTTAGTTTTATATCATACAGAGGATAAAAAGCTTTCTCAACGTAAGAAGCTATATACTGAAGAAGCAAAGTCAGTATATAATGGACAAGTGTTTGTTCCAGGCGACTTAGAAAGAATAGAGATTCTGTAACTGAAAGAAAGGAACATAGCAGTGGATATAAAAGAAGTTTTAAATGCTAATATATTTAAAGTTTGGGCTAGGTTTATAATAGCATCTGTAGTTGGAGTAGTATTAAATACAATATATACAGTAGTTGATGGAATATTTATAGGACAAGGTGTTGGTGAAGTTGGACTTGCTGGTGTAAATATAGCATGGCCTGCTGTAACTCTTATTGTGGGAATTGGACTTATGATAGGAATAGGTACAAGTAGTATAATGGCTATTTATATGGGAAAAGGAAAAAATGAAAAGGCTGAAAAAGCTTTAGGAACTTGTATTAGTTTAATTATAATTATTGGAATTATAATTACTATATTAGGAATTACTTTTAGGAACCCCATAATAAAAATATTAGGGGCAACTTCAGATACTATGCAGAGTGCAACTGAATATTATACAATAATATTTATAATAGCAATACCATATATGTTTTCAACAGCATTAAATCCTATAGTTAGAACAGATGGAAGACCAGATTTATCAATGATGATGATTGGTGTAGGTGCTATAGCAAATATAGTATTAGATTGGTTATTTGTTATGAGGTTAGGATTTGGAGTAAAGGGTGCAGCAGTTGCTACAAGTGCAAGTATAGTAATATCAATGACTGTATCCTTATATCATTTTATAAAAGGAAAAGCTACTATAAAGATAAAAAGAAAAAATTTAAGGATAAATATAGAATTAGTAAAAAGAATATTTAAAATAGGATTTGTAAGTTTTGCAATACAAATATCATATGGAATTATATTATTAACACAAAATAGAACTATGTTTTTATATGGAAATACTGTAGATGTGGCTATATATACAGTGGCAACATATATAAATTGCTTTTTAGTAAATACATGTATGGGGATAGCACAAGGATTGCAGCCTTTGATTGGATATCATTATGGTGCCAAGAAAATAAAAAGGATGAATCAATTTGTTTATATAACAATATCTATATGTGTTGTAAGTGGTATTTTAGTTTATACAGGTATATTTATTTATGGTAGAGAAATTATTAGAATTTTTGGAGTAAGTCCTGAAAATATAGAATTTGCATATCGAATGATACTAATTTATTGTATTGGAAGCCCTTTTATAGGAACAATATTCACTATGAGTGGATATTATCAAGCAATAGGTAAAAATATTTATGCAAATATAATATCTATAGGAAGAGGATTTGTATTTCAATTTATATTTACAATAGTATTACCACCATTTATAGGAACTGTAGGGGTGTTTTTATCTTTGCCATTAGCAGAATTAATCACACTTATTATATTAGGAAGTATATTAATAATAGAAGTACGCAATAATACTATAGAAAATTTTAATGATACAAGAGAAGCTATAAATGTAAGATGATATAGGATTGATTTTTAAATAAAGAATATAATAAGGTTGATTTAGAAGGAGACTTAGATCCAGAAGGTGAAAAGTTAATTTGTAAATATGCAAAAGAAAAGTTAAATAGTGAATTTATATCCAAGGGATAGAAAAAGATTAATACCATAAGATTAAATTATAAAATTTAAGAGATTGAATCAAAATTACCGATTTAAGATATTGTGGTTGTATTTTGATACAATCTCTTATTTAACTATTGGCTTTGTTTTAAAATAATGTTGAAATAAGTATAATATAAAGGGATGTCCATCGGACATCCCTTTAAATCGCAATAGTTTAAAATTGTTCCTCATATCTACTAAATAAATTAGAGTATATTATAAAAAATAGAACCCTTGATAATATATTCTAATTATCTTTAATAGTAATCATTGTTTTCAGCAAGTATTTCTGGAGGAATTTCATTATTATAAATTTTTTTCATCAATAGAGAGTTTATTGATTTATTATATATATAAGTGGCTTCATCCCTTGCAGTTAAAAATCCTACAATCCTGATATTATATTGTATATTTTTGTTAATAACCTTAATTTCTTCTGGTTTTGAGAATAATACACCCATAGAGCCAAATGATAAAGTAAAACCTAAAGATATAATTACTGGAGTTAGAATTATAATATTTTTTAAGGCTACTACTTTACCGCTATTCTTCTTAATGCTTTCCTGGATGATTTTTATACTTATTATAAACAATAAAAGTATTGCTGAGATTAAATTAGCAAAACTAATTATAAGAATTATATATGAAACTGTTCCTTTAAAATAAATGTTATTATTCATAAATATATTTTCAATTATTATAAAAATTAAAGTTAATATATAGATACTTATTGTAATTCCTATATATATTTTTAAAAATAGATTAAATTTTAATGATAAATATTTATATATTTTAAACAAGATAAAACCTATAGTACATAAACATAGATTAATTAAAATCATATAAATTAGGTTTACTTTATATATATTTGTTATATTACAAATTATTTTCAATAGTGGTGATAATATCAATAAAAATCCCCAAGTTAAAACTGCAAATAGCATTTTTATATCTATTTCTTCGATTTCATATTTTTCTAATTTCTTTTTCATAGTTTCTCAACACTACCTCCATTTACTTTTACGAATAGTAATTTAATTCTTCTTTATTAGAGCTAATTAGCGAAAGTATTTTTTACTATTCTTAACCAGGTAACTTTTGGTCACAATATTTAACGATTGTTCATCAATCATTATATTAATTGTACACCAAAAACAGTAAAATTAAAATAAATTTTACCTTTTATACATATATTGGTCTTCTAATCTTAAAATCCTTTATTAAAGATACAGAATGTGTTGAATTAGCATGAACAAAGAATTTTTTAGGCTTATTTCTTTCCATTTCTGTTTTAAATAATTGGCTCCATTTATACCAGAATAAATAGTTAGTTAGGTATTTTGTTGAAACTCCATTGAATTTATTTATCCATCTTTTTAAACTGCTATGAAAGGCATTAACTCTTTGAATATTATAAATATCCACAGTTTTTCTTCCACCCCTAATTTGATGTAATTCAAAATTACGTTGAGCTGCAAAGGGGATATAGCTCCTATGCTTATCAGTACATAATATAGAATTCTCTTCAACAACATCTGATAGAGCCCTATTTATATCAGTATATTTAGGTCTACCATCACATATTAAACCAGTATAAATATTTCCTAATCTATCTACACCACACAACACACAGGCAAATTCCTTTGATATACCCCTTATATTTATTTCTTTGCCACGCTTTCTTGGTTCTCTTGGCATAGTAAAATTAGAACTTTTACTGTGATTACCTTTATAGCTAATAGCAAAGTAGGTTTCGTCCAATTCAATAACACCTTCAAGAGAGCCATAACCAATAAACTTCCTAATTGCGTCTATAATTTTATGTCTCCAAAAGAAAGCTGTTGCAATATTAATTTCAACTATTTCAGCACATTGCCTAATAGTATTGCCATTTACCATACATTGAGCATATAGTAACCATTTATCTATTCCCTTTTTGCTACTTGAAACAGGAGACTTAGAAAAGTCATTGAAAGTTTTTCTACACTCAGGATTCTGACATTTATATCTTTGTTTAACACCATTTTTGCCATGATATTTTCCATACTTAGATATTTTGTTATGATTGCAAAAAGGACAGCATTTTCCCTTATTAAATCTATTTTCAGTGATTTCTTTATTTACAGAGTTAGTAATTCCATTTGACATCAATACAACTTTCAAGAATTCAAATACCTTACCTTGCTCATATGTATTTAATTGTGAAACTTGCTGAATAACATTATTAACTCTTGGCATAAAAAACCTCCTAAATAGTAGTCATATTGTATATTATAACCATATTTATAGAGGTTAATCAAATTTCCACAGTTTATTAAAACAAAGCCTAACTATTAAATCTTAATATTTAATTAAGAACTAATTGTTTTTTGTACATATATTTTTCTTTATACTTATATACATAGAAAGCTCCTAAAAGTATAGTTATAATTTCAGAAAATGGAACAACAAGCCATACTCCGTTAATTCCTACTAGGTTTGGTAATAGTATAATACCAATAATAAATAGTATAAGTGTTCTCATTAAAGAGAGCATTGCAGATATTTTTCCATTAGAGAAGGCAGTAAACATACCTGTTATAAAAATATTAAAGCCAGTTAATAAAAAACTAAATGAAAAAATATTAAAGCCGTTTAATGAAATATTAAATACATCACTACCTTTGCTTGTAAAAGCTGATATTAAAAATTCAGATGATAATCTGGAAATTAAAAATGAAGCTATTGAAAATAAAAATACAATTAAAAAGCTATTTTTAACTAAACACCTTAATTGATTATTATTTTTGGCACCATAATTATAGCTTATACAAGGAGAGGCACCAGAAGTAAAACCTAAGTATACAGAGCATAATAAAAATTGAATATATAATATAATAGTTATTGCAGCAACGCCATCTTCCCCTAAAAGATTAATCATAACAATATTATAAACAAAAGTTGTTATAGCTGATGATAATTGAGTTACCATTTCAGATGAGCCATTAATACAACTATCTTTTATTACTTTAAAATCAAACTTTGGTTTTACAAAATGTAATAAATTATTTTTATTAAAAAAGTATAAGATTCCAACAAGTGATGGAATAGCATATCCAAGGCAGGTTGCAATAGCCGCGCCAGATACACCCATATTAAATTTAGCCATAAATATGTAGTCTAATACTACGTTTATAATTCCACCAACTACAGAGCTGATAAGACCAAGTTTAGCAACTCCTGCTGTTATTAAAAAATAATCAAAATACATTTTAAGAATTATACATGGTGTAAAAATTAACATAATAAGTAAGTAAGAATAACAGTCATTATAAAGAACTTCAGTTGAACCTAAAGCTAATATAATGTTTTTTATAAATAAAATACTTATAACTGCAATAATTAAACCACATATTAATGCACTTAAAGTAATAATTGAAAAATTCTCTCTAGCCTTTTTATTATTACCTTCGCCCATAGTCTTGGCTACAATAGCACTTCCCCCAGTGGCAAACATAACTCCTATTCCTATTAATAAGTTTATTATTGGAAAAACTATATTTATAGAAGATAAAGCATTTGAACTAACAAGATTAGATACAAATATTCCATCTATTATAGTATATAAAGAAAAAAACATCATCATTATAACAGTTGGTAAAGTTAATTTTATAAGAGATAAGAAAGTGATTTTTGTATCAAATAAATTTTTCATAAAGACCTCCATTTTAAAATAGTGATATACTGTATAGTAATGTATACAGTAACTGGATAGTCAATAAGGAGAGTTAAAATATGATTGAAAATAATAAAATTTATTTTTCTACAGGAGAATTTGCAAAGTTATGTCATGTAAATAAGAAAACATTATTTTATTATGATGAAATAGATTTGTTTAAACCAGAAAAAATATTGGAAAATGGATATAGATGCTATTCACATACTCAACTTGAATTATTAAGTGCAATATTTTCACTGAAGGATATGGGAATGTCACTTAAAGAAATTAAAGAATTTATAGATAAAAGAAATGCTGAAAATGTTATTAAAGTTTTAAAATATGAAGTTAGTCAATTAGAAAAAGAAATTTTAAAGCTTAAAAGAAATAAAGAAAGGCTTTTAAATAAAATTAAGATTATAGAAGAAGGTATAAAGTATAGTAATGAAATAATGTTAGAAGAACAAGAGGAAGAGTATTTATTGATAAGCGATCCTGTTGATAATACAAAGAAACATTATGATATTGAAAATTATATATCACATATAAATTATTGTTATGACAATGATTTAGGTATTGGTTATTCTGTAGGATCAATTATAAATAAGGAGAGGTTAGAAAATGAAAATTATTTAGAGTATAGTTATTATTTTACTAAGGTTAACAGGAATATTTGTGATGAAAATATAATAATAAAGCCCAAAGGACTATATGTAGTTGGATATTTACATGGGTATTATGATAAGGCTCCCAAATTATATAAAGAGTTAGTTGAATATATTAATAAAAATAATTTAATTATTATAGGAGATGCTTATGAACAAATATTAATTGATGAGGTTGTAGAAAAAAATATAGATGATTATGTAATAAAAATATCAATACAAGTAGCGTAAATAGAATGAAGTTATAACATCTTTATGTAAAACCATATTAGATGTTATTTTTTTATGGCTAAAAACGCTATATTTGTTCTATATTAATAATCTCTTTAGTAAAAAGAATAAATAATGCTATAACATGAGAATATGAAAAATATATATGTTGGACTTTGGATATTAAATAAGTCAAATCATTAGGATGAACATATTATAGTATATAAAATAATTTTTAGGTGAAAAAAGTGTTTGTAAGAAGAAGTAATGAGTTTATTATTCCAATAAAATATTTAGATATTTCTGAATTTGATATTAGTGAAGAAGCCTTTGATAGTAGAGAGAGTGAAAAAGATGCAAAAGATATTGAATTTAAACTTGAAAAAAAAGTGCGATATTTATTTTTTAAGCTAAGTGATTTAGTTAAAATATCTGAAAATGAGGACATATATTATATATGTGAAAGGGTTTTGGAATCAATTTCGTTAGTTCATGTAAATAATATACCTTGTTTTAAGGGAATTAAAGAAAAAGAAGTTAGTGAAATAGATGAAAAAAATTTTATTAAATATTGTTTAGGTAGTTTTAAAAAAATTTATGATTATCATGTAAATAAATTTAAATGTGATATAAATACTGAAAAAAATAATAAAACTTTAACGAAAAAGAAATTAGAAGTAAAACTTAAAAATATTGATAATGAAATAGAAGAATTGTTTGAGGAGCTATATGAAAAGGTAGGTTTTAAGAGTAATAAATATATATTAGATATTCATATATTTATGTTTACTAGTATATTAAATTTATTAATAGAAAATTTACCATGTTTTATAGAGGTGAAGAAGCAATTAAAAGAAACTGAGTTAAAGGCAATAATTAAGATGCATGTTATAAATTTTACTGAAGCATTTAATGAATGTAGTAAACAATTTAAGTGTTGGTAAGGTTATTTTAATAATTAGTAAAATACTTTAATTGGGTTTTAAGTTATATAAATTAAAATTAGAAATAAATTATTAGTAGTAATTTATTTGGGGTGAAATATGAAAGAGAGTTGTTTGAAGCAAACAAACCAAAAGGCAATTGATATAGCAAATAGAGCTATAGATGATGTAAAGACAGGGATTAAGAAAAAATTAAATGCAATTTGGTTAGAAACATCAGGTTGTTTTGGAGAAGTAATTTCATTACTAGATTCTGAAGAACCTGATGTTATTTATATGCTTAAAAGGTTTGTTAATATGCAGTTTTTTGGAAGTATAATGGCAGATGAAGGAGAGATAGCATATGAACGATTATTAGAGCTATTAAATGATGAGTTTGTTTTTATTATATGTGGTGCAGTACCTACAAAAGATAATGGATTATATACTACTATTGCAACATATAAAGGGAAAAAAGTAACTACTATGGAAGTAATTAAAAACTTAGCTGCGAAAGCAAAATATATTGTTACAATAGGAACATGTGCCAGCTTTGGAGGACCTACTGCGGCAAAACCTAATGAATCAGAGGCATTTAGCATTAGTAAATTTTTGAATAGGGAAGATGTTATAAATATACCTGGATGTCCAGCAAATCCAGTTTGGGTAATGGGGATATTAGGTTATTTAACTTCTATTGGAATACCTAAGCTGGATAATGAAGGAAGGCCAATAGATTATTATGGAGAAACTATACATGATAGATGTCCAAGAAGACGATTTTTTGATGCTGGTATTTTTGCAGAAAAATTTGGTGAAGAAGAATGCATGTTTATGATAGGTTGTAAAGGGCCTGTTACTTATGCATATTGCCCTGTAAGTAGATGGAATGGCACGGAAAATTGGCCTATAGGAGATAATACAACTTGTATAGGATGTGCAAGTCCAAATTTTCCTGATAGTATGGAGCCTTTTGTGAAATATGGGGGAGAGAATGTATGAGTAAAATAATAGTAGATCCATTAACTAGAATAAGTGGGACATTGGGAATAGAAGTTGAAATTAAAAACAATAAAATAATAGATGCGAAGGTAACAGGAAATCAATTTAGGGGTTTTGAATTAATGTTTAAAAATAGAGATCCTTTTGATATTATACGGCTTGCACCACGAATTTGTGGAATATGCTCAACCCATCATGCTTTAGCAGCAGCTTTAGCTATAGAAAATTCTATGAATATAACTCCAGACTTTAATGGAAAAGTAGTTAGAGATATAGCAAATGCTTTTGAATTTTTACAAAATCATATAAGGCATATTTACTTTTTTGTAATTCCTGATTATGTAAAAATGCTAAAAGTTAATCCTCTATATAAAGCTAAAGATGAACAATATGGGGATTATAGATTAAATGAAAATGATACAATAGTAATAAATGAGCATTATTTAGATGCAATAAAATATAGTAGAGAAGCTCATAAAGCTATTGGAGTTTTGGCAGGAAAGGCACCGCATTGTCATGGAATTTGGGTTGGAGGTGTAACTACTAATATTGATATTCAAAAATATGAATATATAAAATATAGTGTTTCAGTAATAAAATCTTTTATAGAAGAAAAGCTTATTCCAGATGTTCAGTTTATAGCTAAAAGTTATAATGATTATTTTTTAAAAGGAAAAGGGCATGGTAATTTAATGACTTATGGAATTTTTGATGAATATAGTGAACCTATAAAATACTCTACTCCTAAAGTTAGAATAAATAATATAGATAATAGTTTAGAACTAAAAAATATAACTGAGCATATAAACAGTACTTGGATTGAAGGTAATAGTTCTGAATTAATACCAGGAACAAATGTATATATTAAAGGAAATCCATTAAAAAAAGAAGCATATAGCTGGATTAATGCACCAAGATATAGTGGTAATCCTATGGAGGTAGGAGCATTAGCTAGGATGACTTTAGCAAAAGAATATACAAAAGGAATTTCAGTAATGGATAGAATAGTTGCTAAAAGTTTTGAAGCTAAGAAAATGTGTAATATAATTGAGGGGTTAATATCATTACTCAATCTTAAAAATGCATTTCAAAAAGAATGGATAATTCCAAAAAAATCAGAGGGAATAGGTATTATAGAAGCTGAAAGAGGGTCACTTGGTCATTGGATTTCTATAAATGATAGCAAAGTTTATAATTATACTGTAATAACTCCATCAGCGTGGAATTTATCGCCTATGGATAATAAGGGGATTAAAGGAACTGTTGAACAAGCACTTATAGGAATGGAAATTGAAAATACATTATCTCCAGTTGAAATAGGAAGAGTAGTAAGAAGTTTTGATCCATGCTCAAATTGTGCAGCTCATGTAGTTAGTGATAAATATAAACAGCTTTATATAAAAATTGTATAATAAAAGTAAAAGTGTTAATAATCTCATAATAAGTGTTATTTTAATAAAAGTAATTTTGATATAATTAACTGTATAAATTTTAATAGGACTTTGTAATTAATTTGTAAATAAATATATTAAATAATATAGTATACTTATGATATATTATACTTAATATTAAAAAGGGCAATCTATTAGCTTTATCTGGTAAACTTAATGTAAAAATAAAAAGTATTATGATAAAGAGAAGAAGATAGCTTAGTGGACATAAAGATAAAAAATAGATTAAAGAGGGATAAGGAAAAGAAAATGAAAAAGATTTTATTAGTTATAAGCGCTTTAGGCATATTGGTTATAGCAAATATAGTAAAAAATGATATTTTTAAGATAAATACTAATTTAAATAGATCTGTTGATGTAGTAACAGATAATTCAGTAGTGGCAACAACAAATAATTCATCAACAGGAAATAAAAAGGAGAATATTTTAAAGAGTAATAGTAATTTAATACTAGTAAATAAGGAGAACACCCTTGATGAAGAGTATGTACCTAGTGATTTAACTATACCTAATATACGATTAACTACAGCAGAGGATATGACTGAATATGTAAGAGCAGAAGTAGCAACAGCGCTTGAGAATATGTTTAATGATGCAGAAAAAGATGGAGTATATTTAATTGGAATTTCAGGTTATAGATCATATGATTATCAACAAACAGTATATGATAATAATGTAAAAAATGAAGGGGAACTTAAAACAAGTCAATATGTTGCAGTTCCGGGAAGTAGTGAGCATCAAACAGGTTTAGTAATGGATGTTTTATCAAATGAATATTCTTCATTAGATGAAGGATTTGAAAATACAAATGCTTTCAAATGGCTAAGTGAAAATATGAGTAATTATGGATTTATACTTAGATATCCAAAGGGTAAAGAAGAGATAACGGGGTATGAATATGAGCCTTGGCACTTAAGATATGTAGGTGTTGATGATGCTAAAGAAATAACTGAAAAAGGATTAACTTTAGAAGAATATTTACAACAATAGGTATAACTACTAAGTAAAAAAATTATATAAATATTTTTTATATATTGACAAAACTTAATAAGAGAATATAATTGATTATAAAAAGAGATTCCTACTTTTTTACATTAGTAGGTATGAATTTACTTTATTAAATTGAAGTTTTAGAAAGTAAATTTTAATTAATATTTAAAGCTTTGAAGAGAAAGAGTAGAATTAATGGAGTTTTATAGAGAGGTCCCGGTTGGTGAAAGGGGCAAAACGAGTTAATTTGAATACATCTCTGAGCAGCACTCCGAAAGATAACAACCAGTAGGCAGATGTCGTAATGTACACGTTATAGTGCTAGAGTATAACCAAAGGTTTATTTTATATTTTTGGCGTACTTGAAGAGGTTGTTATTGTGAAGTAATGATAAATTTAGGTGGTAACACGTGAGTATAGCTCTCGTCCTATTTGTATAGGATGAGGGCTTTTTTGTGTGTGCCCAGCATGGGCAACAACTTGACGGTGAAAGTCCGTTGTGGGCTTGGTAGTGGGAACCACTAG
>NZ_JAJKGM010000030.1:0-43756 GCF_021412605.1 Clostridium celatum | reverse complement strand
TTTAATATTAAATTTTATCCACAACTAATAATAGAAAAACCCTCTGTTTTTAAACAGGGGGTTTTTCAACAAACTGAGAAAATAGAAGTATCAAATTAGATACTTCTATTTTTTTATATTTATTTTTAAAAGCCAAAAAATTATTTGATAAAATATATAATATTTGAAAAATTATCACAAACTAACTATATATCTTTTATTAAACTATTAGGTGGTGATAATTATGAAAAAATTTTTAGAATATCTTTTCATTGTTGAAGGAATCTTATTTGGGATAATCGGTATTTTATTCTTTTTAAATCCCTTTAGCACTTTTGCAAATTTTATTAATATTTGTGGAGTATTAATAATTGTTGCTGGTATATTTGCTATTATTAGATCATTTTCTTCTGTTAATAATGTCTTTTTAATTGTAAATGGTACAATTTCAATTTTATTTGGTTTGCTTTTATGTTTCTCTCCTGTTGAAACAATTGATACACTTACTTTATTTTTCGGCATATGGGCAATTATTAGATCACTTTACCTATTTATCATGGCAATTAAGTATAAAAACTTAGGATTAAATTTTCATACTGTTTATATTATTATTTTATTTATTTTAGGATTATTAATATTATTTAATCCTTTCGCTGCTATTTTAGCTACACCTTATATTATTGGTACCTTCTTTATAATTTCAGCAGTATGTGAAATTTATTTAGGATTTAAAATATAACTTAAAAATACAAAAAAGAGTAGTAACGCGATGCTTTACTACTCTTTAGTTTAAATCCTCATATATTTTTAATAAAACTTCAATCATCTATACTTTTAATTAAAACCATTTATCAAGTGATTTATTAAAATAATGTGGTGAAAATTCTGTAATTTTATACTCTTGTATCCCATTAATTTTAAATGGTTCATTGGATAAATACTCCTCTATTTCTTCAAGTAACTTTGATTTCATTATAAAAATTCCACCACTCATATCTGATTTAAGACCAGACATTAATATTAATCCTGAATCCATTGCTTTTTGAGTATAAGCCATATGTATTTTCATTATTTCATCATTAATTTTATCTTGATTTGTTATTATTCCTTCTACTATAAAATACTTCACTTTATTCACCGTCCTTAAATTGCTTTTTTATATATAATACATCAATAAAAATTAATTTTATATACATTTTTATCAATAATATTTATATATTTTTTATTTTTTAAAATACTGATATAGAAAAATAGAAATCTAATATAATTCACTTAATGCTTAATTTCAAAATATATTAAATCTTAAATTTTACAAAGTAAAAAGAGTTAGTAAAATACTAACTCTTTAAGTATAGAAAGTTTATACAACAATTATCTATTTCTCATAGCTTCTTAATAACCGTATATAATGATTTGCCTCTCTTAATACATGATCTGCAAGAAGCGGTAATATTATAGATTTTATCTCACAATCAATTATTCCTTTTGCACCAGCTTTCTTAAAATCCCTTAACTTAATTGTTTCTGTTAATATTTCATTTGTAACACTAGCCATTGTCATTTCAGTCATATTATCTGCCTTTTTAATTAATTCACCAAATTCACCTGCAAATTTATTTGAAGTATTTATTAATTCATCTTCACCAGGATCAAGTAATCCTCTAATAAACAAGGAATGCTCCATCATAATTTGATTCCAAAAAAGCTCTGTTTTTTTTATATCATCGTTATCTATATTCTCATTATTTTCAATCTTTTTTATATATAAACGATATAATTTGGCCTCTCGTATTATATGTTCAATAAGTAATGGATAATTTCCAGTAAACAACTTACAGCATAACATTTCATCTAAAATTTTTATTTTAAATTCTATTAGTCCATCTAATAGTTTTATAGCTCTATTATTAATACTTTTTACACAGTTAACTACTTTAGTATCAATATTACTAGTAGAGTTACACTTCAATTCTTTCTCCATTAGTGTTATCTTTGAGTTAATACCTATTCCTGTATAATAACTTGTCTTCTTTTCTGCATTTAAAGTAAAATCAGTAAAAATTTCTCCAGAGTCTAATATAGATTTTCTAATTCTTTCATTACTAACTCTAAGTGTATCTAATAAAAGCTTTTCAAAACTTATCTTGTAGTTATCAGCCTCTTTAGACAATTTCGTGTTTTTAGACGTAAATCCCGCCTCTAGAAACAAAGAATGCTCCTTCATAATCCTACCAAAAAAAAGATGTAATTCTAGTGATGACACAACATACTTTTCTTTACTTATCATAATTTTACCCCATATAATTTTTTTATATTATACTCTTTATAAAACCATTATGTTCCTTTATCTGTTACTCTTCTTATTTTATATACCTCATTAAATAAAAAAGAGCTAGCTTTTACACTAACTCTTAATATAACTCTACTATACAACTTTAGTAGTCCACTCTTCACAGTTCCATATGTCTGTTACAACATCTCTATAGAATTCTGGTTCGTGGCATACAAGTAATATACTTCCCTTATATTCTTTTAAAGCTCTCTTAAGCTCTTCTTTAGCTTCTACATCTAAGTGATTAGTAGGCTCGTCTAGGATTAAGATATTTGTTTCTTGATTTATAAGCTTACATAATCTAACCTTAGCTTGTTCTCCTCCACTTAGTACACATACTTTACTTTCTATATGCTTAGTAGTTAAACCACATTTAGCAAGAGCTGATCTTACTTCATATTGAGTCTTTGCAGGGAATTGTTCCCAAACCTCTTCAATACAAGTATTATAGTTTGCTTCTTTTATTTCTTGTTCAAAGTACCCTATTTGTTGATATTCACCTAAATTAGCTTCACCACTTAAAGCAGGAATAGCTCCCATTAAGCTCTTAAGTAATGTAGTTTTACCAAGACCATTTGCTCCTACTAAGGCAATTTTTTGTCCTCTTTCCATGTATAGGTTAAGTGGCTTAGTTAAAGGCTCATTATATCCAATTACTAAATCTTTAGTTTCAAAGATAACCTTACCTGAAGTTCTTCCTTTTAAGAAATTAAATTCTGGTTTTGGTTTTTCTGCTGCAAGCTCAATCATTTCCATCTTATCTAGCTTCTTTTGTCTAGCTTTTGCCATACCACTGGTTGCAACTCTTGCTTTATTTCTAGCAACGAAGTCTTTAAGTTGTGCAACTTCTTGTTGTTGTCTTTCATAAGCTGCTTCTAATTGTGCCTTATTTGCTTCATAGATTCTTTGGAATTCATAGTAATCTCCAACATATCTTGTAAGCTTTCTGTTTTCCACATGATAGATTAAATTAATAACTGAATTTAAGAATGGAATATCATGTGATATTAGAATAAATGCATTTTCATAATTTTGTAAAAATCTCTTTAACCATTCAATATGTGCTTCATCTAAGTAGTTAGTAGGCTCGTCCAGTAATAATATATCTGGATTTTCAAGTAAAAGCTTCCCTAATAATACTTTTGTTCTTTGTCCACCACTAAGTTCAGTTACATCTCTATCTAAACCAACATCTAAAAGACCTAACCCCTTAGCTACTTCTTCTGCTTTAGCATCTATAACATAAAATCCATTATTATCTAACATGTCTTGAATAACAGCAGTTCTTTCAAGTGCCTTATTCATTTCATCTTCATCCATTTCACCCATTCTTCCATAAAGCTCATTCATTTCAGCTTCCATGTCAAATAAGTATTGGAATGCACTTCTTAGTACGTCTCTTATACTTAATCCTTTTTCAAGTTCAGCATGCTGATCCATATAACCAACTCTAACTCTGTTGCTCCAAATAACTTTACCTTCATCTGGAATTAACTTACTTGTTATTATATTCATAAATGTAGATTTACCTTCACCATTAGCTCCAATTAACCCTACATGTTCACCCTTAAGTAATCTAAATGATACATCTTCAAAAATCGCTCTATCACCAAATCCATGGCTAATATTTTTAACTGTTAAAACGCTCATTCATTATCCTCCGTTTATCAAAAAAATAAGGAGTGATTTTTTATCACACCTTATTTATTATACATTAAATTTAGTCAAAATAAATAGAAATTTGTTTCTATTTTTAGTAATCATACTCTCTTGTATTTTCACAAAGTGAAATTTTAAGTACATCATTTTCTACAGTTTTCTTATATGAACATAAAAATTCATTTAATTCATTATCTGCTAAGTCAATTTTCCCTTCACTTTTTAAAATAACATTGTGATCATCTAAAAGTATAGTAAGATTGTTTTTTTCATTTTTTATACTATATTCTGTAGCGCCTTTTACCTTAAGTCTACTTTTATATTTCTCTTGGAAACTTAATGTTTTTCTTGCTTTTTCATAATCTGCTGGATTTGTAGAAATATTATTTAAACCTAAAGCTTTAAGTTGTTCTTCAAAACTAGCAGTGTCTATGCCATACCTTTCCATAAGTTTAGTTTGCATTTTTAAAAACTTATCTTGAGAAATATTATTTTTCTCCATGTAGGCTCCTATTTCCTTAGAAAACTCTGACATAGTAAGTTTTCCTTCTGCCATTTTATAATATAGTGAATATATATATGATTCAAAATTATCTACATCTTTATCATTAACCTTATTTTTAAGCTCATTAAAATCAATTATCTTATCCATATTCTCTCCTCCTAAGCTCATTCCTTTTATAAGTATTATATACTAAAAGTATATGTTTTTCTACAAAACTATACTACCAAATCTACCTTTTAAATAATAAAACTGTAAAAGATTTAACTCTTAACGTCCATCCAAATTGCATCATACATTTGAAGTTCATCTTGAGTTAAGTATTTATATCCTTCACATTTATCCATAACTTCTTTAGGCATATACGCACCTGGATTATTTTTTACGCTATCTGGTTGTTCTTTCATAGCTTCCTTATTTGGGGTTGTATATCCTATTTCCTCAGCTATTCTATATGCACTATCTTTAGCACATAAGAAATTAATAAATATTTCTGCTGCATCCTTATTAGCAGTTCCTTTTGGAATAACTAAAGAATCTATCCAGAAATTTGCCCCTTCCTTAGGTACAATATATTCTAAATTGTTATATTCATCTGCTAAAGTTAATCCTTCACCTGACCATATCATAGCAATAGCTCTTTCCCCTGATATCATTAAATCTTTAACATTATCTGCTCCATAAATAGTTCCTAATTCTTTTTGTTCTATTAAAGCTTTTTTTGCTTCTTCAAGCTCTGCTGAATTTGTACTATTTATTGAGTATCCTAATTTTTTAAGTGCCATCCCTATAGCATCTCTTTGTGAATCTAGCACAAATATCTCATCTTTATATTCTGGGCTCCACATAGCTTCCCAACTATCAATAGGTTCTTTTATTATATCTTTATTATATATAATTCCTATTGTCCCATTCATATATGGAAGTGAATATACATTTCCTTGGTCAAAGCTTCTATTTAAATTATCTTCTGAAAGTTGTGTCCAATTTGGTATTTTATCCTTATCTAGTTTTTCTAATCTATCTTCAGCAATTAATCTTTCAACCATATAATCCCCTGGTACTGCTACATCATATTGAGTTTTACCTGAAATAAGCTCTTGATACATTGCTTCATTATCATCAACAAAAACTTGATTAACCCCTATATTATATTGTTCCTCAAATTCTTCTATAAGACCTTCGGCAATATTCTCTCCCCAGTTTAAAAAGTTAATAGTAGTTTCATATTTCTTTTCTCTACATCCTACAAATAAGTTTACAACAAATAAAGTACTAATAAGCATAGCCATTAACTTTAATTTATTCTTTTTCATAAAGTAGTCTCCTCTCAAGCTTTCATATATTTAATTGTAT
The DNA here is from genome assembly GCF_021412605.1 of Clostridium celatum. Lineage (NCBI taxonomy): Bacteria > Bacillati > Bacillota > Clostridia > Eubacteriales > Clostridiaceae > Clostridium > Clostridium celatum. The sequence goes on along the minus strand of NZ_JAJKGM010000030.1, from coordinate 37,928 downwards.
TTATAGTATTATACTACCATTTTTAACAATAATACTAGTTATAGATATATATTGTACTATATTTTTTCAAATAAAAAAGCCCTTAAGGGCTTTTATTAATAATCATTATTTTAATAGTTACTACAATATGTTCTAAAGTATATCTTGATTTACACCCATTATATATAAATTTCTAAAATTATTTTATTGCTATTGCTTCAATTTCTATAACTGCATCTTTAGGTAATTTAGCAACTTCAACACAGCTTCTTGCTGGTTTACTTTCATTAAAGTATGTTCCGTAAACTTCATTTACTGCTGCAAAATCATTTAAATCCTTTAAGAAAATAGTTGTTTTAATAACATTTTCTAAAGATGTGCCAGCCTCTTCTAAAATAGCCTTTACATTTTCCATAGATTGTTTCGTAGCCTCTTTAATTTCAGTTGCTAATTCACCAGTCTTTGGATTTAGCGGAATTTGCCCTGATGTATATACTAAATTTCCTAAACTAACGCCTTGTGAATATGGTCCAATTGCACCTGGTGCATTATTTGTATTAATTATTTCTTTTTTCATTTTTCTACCTCCTATAATTTTAATTATTGCCTTATACAAATATAAATTTCAAAATTTTTCTTATGATAATTTTATCATACATTCAATATTATACAATAAACCCATAACATTTTTTATTTTTCTAAAACTTTTACTTCAGTTTTGTTAATTAGGTATTTTAGATTTTACCTATTAGTGGTAGAATAAATAATTAAAGGGGATTTCCCTTTCAGTACATACTTATAAAACAATAAAATTAATAATTTATATTCTAAAAAAGGGGCGATTTAAATGAGTAAAACTGTAAATATCGATTGGAATAACTTGGGGTTTAATTATATAAAAACAGATTTCCGTTATATTTCTACTTGGAAAGACGGTGCTTGGGATGATGGTCATTTATCTGAAGATAATATGCTAACAATTAGTGAAGCATCTTGTGCACTTCATTATGGACAACAATGCTTTGAAGGTTTAAAGGCTTATAGAACTAAAAATGGAGATATTCAACTTTTTAGGCCTAATAGAAATGCTGCAAGACTTAATGATAGTCTTAGAAAATTACTTATGCCTGAAATTCCTGAAGAAAAATTCATAGATGCTGTTATGCAAGTAGTTAAAGCAAATGAACATTTTGTTCCTCCATATGGAACTGGTGGAACTTTATATATTAGACCATTTGTAATTGGTGTTGGAGATAATATTGGTGTTAAACCTGCACCTGAATATATATTCTGTGTATTTTGTTTACCTGTTGGAGCTTACTTTAAAGGCGGCATGACTCCTTGTAACTTTATGATAGCAGATTATGATAGAGCTGCACCTCATGGAACTGGTGGACAAAAAGTTGGCGGTAATTACGCTGCTTCTATGCAACCACACAAGATAGCTGCAGATAGAGGATTTGCAGACTGTATTTATTTAGATCCAGCAACTAGAACTAATATAGAAGAAGTTGGTGCTGCAAACTTCTTTGGAATTACAAAAAATAATGAATTTGTTACTCCATTATCACCTTCAGTATTACCAAGTATAACTAAGTATTCATTAATGGAAATAGCAGAAAAATACTTAAATATGAAAGTTATAGAAAGAGAAATTCCTATAGATTCTATTGATGAGTTTACTGAAGCTGGAGCATGTGGTACAGCTGCTGTTATAACTCCAATTGGTGGAATAGAATATAAAGGTAAACTTCATGTATTCTATAGCGAAACTGAAGTTGGACCTATAACAAAAGAACTTTATAGAATTCTTTGTGGAATTCAGTTTGGTGATGTAGAAGCTCCAGAAGGATGGATTTACAAAGTTAAATAATAAAAAAGGAGGATTCCTAATGGAATTCTCTTTTTTTATTTAATATTATATATTAAATAAACATCTTTTAGACATCTATATATAGTAATAACCTTCTCGTATTATTTATGTTGCATATAGCTTATTTTACACTATATAATAAAACAATATTTATTACATTAATTTTTAAAGGAGTATTTATGAAAAAATCACTTTTCTTAGGTATTTTAGCTGCATTTTTCTTTTCATTTACTTTTATTTTAAATAGTCAAATGAATACTTCTGGTGGAAGCTGGATTTGGAGTGCATCACTTAGATACATATTTATGTTACCAATTTTATTTATAATAGTTTTCTCTAGAAAAGAAATTAAACCCGTTCTAAAATCTATTAAAAAAAATTTATTACATTGGTTTGTTTGGAGTACAGTAGGGTTTGGACTTTTTTATGCACCTCTTAGTTTTGCTTCTATGTATGGAGCCTCTTGGATGGTTGCTAGTACTTGGCAAATAACTATAATTGCTGGTGCACTTTTATCACCATTATTTTTTACAATTACTAAAAAATCTGACTATATAGTACATAAAAGAAATTTAATTCCTAAAAAAGCAGTATCATTTTCTTTAATAATATTAGTTGGAGTATTTTTAATACAATCAGAAAATGCTAATAACATTACATTAACTCAATTATTTTTAGGAATAATCCCTGTAATAATAGCTGCCTTTGCCTATCCTTTAGGAAATCGTAAAATGATGGAAATTTGTGATAACAACTTAAATACCTTCCAAAGAGTTTTTGGTATGACATTATGTAGCTTACCTTTTTGGATTTTATTATCTATCTTTGGTATAGGAACTGTTGGTTTACCTTCTTATGGACAAGTGTTTCAAAGCTTTCTAGTAGCTTTATTTTCTGGCGTTATTGCAACAATTTTATTTTTTAAAGCAACAGAATTAGTTAAAAATAATTCTCATCAACTTGCTGTTGTTGAAGCTACTCAATCAGGAGAAGTTATATTTACATTGATTGGTGAGATATTTATTCTTAAAAACTCACTTCCTGGCATAATTGGCTATGTCGGTATTATTTTAGTTATAATAGGTATGATATTAAATAGTTTGTTTTCAAGTGAATAATTAAATAATATATAAATAAGAGTCTGTTTAAAAAACAGACTCTTATTTATATATTATTTATTCTTTTCTATTATCATTTCGATGTTACATTTACATCTTCCACCACGGCATCCACCAGCACCTGCACCAGTTTCCTCCTTAACTTCGTTAAATGAAGTAGCTCCATTTTTTACTGCTTCAATTATTTGCTCTTCTGTAATTCCTCTACATAGACATACTTTTGACATAGTCTTCTCTCCTTTTCGTATTAATTATTATTTAATAAAGATTAAAAGTAATGACTTACTTTTTTCTTTTAATGCTTAATCGATTATTCTTCTATTGAAATAGCTTGTACAGGACAGCTATCACATGCTTCTCTAGCTCCATCTTCAAATTCAGCTGAAACCTCTTCTACTGCTACAGCAACACCAGTATCTAATGAGAATATATCTGAACATATTCCTTCACATAATCCACAGCTTATACATACATTTTCATCAACAAATGCTTTCATATTAATTTATCCTCCGTAAAATCATTATAAATTAGGTTATACCTACAGATATATTATTAAATAATAATCATTATTTGTCAATACTATTTCTTATCATTTTACTCAACATTAATATTTATTTTGCATTGTTTTTCTAAATAATACTTTGAATTACTTAATATCACTCTATATAACTATATTTAAAAATTTAAATATATATTTTCTTACTAATACTTCATCTTATATGTAAAACAGCTATTCCTAAGAGATTATAATATGTAAAAAGATTCCTTGATGAAATCTCAAGGAATCTTTTTATATATTATGCAGCACTTTTGTCTGATATTGATTTTTTTGTTTTATCCATTGATATAAAGTAATATGGTAAACCAACAAATACTATTCCACCTACAAAGTTTCCAAGTGAAACCCATCCTATATTATGAATGAATCCCATTATGCTTACATCTGCACCATGTGGTAATAATAATCCCATTGTAAGGAATCCCATATTAGCAACACTATGTTCAAATCCAGCAGTTATAAATGTAAATAAGCACCACCAAATCATTAATATTTTAGCAGTTTCTTCTTTAAGCTTATAAGCACACCAAGTTGCTAAACAAACTAATACATTACATAATAAACCTCTTACGAATAATTCCATACCTGGTGTATTCATTTTTGTTGCAACATTACTTACTATAAATTCCCCTATATATTCACTTTTTCCACTAGCAAGCCCTGCTTGTACATAAAGGAAAGCACCAACTACACCACCAATTAAGTTACCTACCCAAACAGTAACCCAAATTTTTAATGCATCTAACCAAGTTACTTTCTTTTCTAAAGAACCAACTGTCATAATCATTGCATTACTAGTAAATAAATCTCCACCACACATAAATACTAAAGTTAAAGCAACACCGAAACATGCTCCCATTAGTACCTTATATGTTTCTACCCCTGCATGGTGCATTACTCCACCTATAGAGTAAATTAACATAATTCCTAAGCTTACAAAGAAGCTTCCAAGAAATGCAGATGTTAAATATTTAGGAATGCTTTGGTTGAATAATCCAATTTTAACTTCTGCAGAGTGAGTTAAATTATCAATTTCTCTCTTGTACATTTCCACACCTCTAATTTTATTTTATTCTTTATATTTTTTCACAACTATTATATGATACACCTTTTTTTTATAGTTTTCAAACAAAAAATCCATTTAATTTACAATTACTTCCCTTATGCTAAAGTAATGATTTTTACATTATTAAAAGTAGTTTTTAGACTAGTTAGTAAAATGTATAATATCAAAAAAGCTCTATGGAAAATGTAGTATTTTCCATAGAGCTTTTTTATTTATATTATAATTTCTAATTTTTTATGGCCATTTTTATATTATCAATATATAATTGTCTTATTTTTTTATATTGTAATAAAGAGCTTTTAGATATACTTGTAATGATTCCATTACTTCTTAGTATTCCTACATATGAATTTTCACCTTCACTTATATCATGAATATAATGTTTTCCAGGAATAATTAATAATGGCTTAATAGTTATACTCTTTACATCATCTCTTTTAAGCTTGCTTAAAACTTTATCAAAAGTATTGCTTCCCTCTAATGTTGCCATATAAAACTTATCTTTATATCTTTTATTAAATTCATATTCAATCTTAGAATAAATACTATTAGAATCCTCTTTAGATCCATGACCTGACAGCAAAATTTTACCATCTTCCATATGCTCATCCATTGCTGTAACCATATTTCTTATAGTTTTCTCCTGTTTATCTTCTTCAGATCCTAATAAAGTATCTAATAATCGAAGTTTTTTAAATGAATAACTGTATTCATTTCTAATATCAACTAATCCTTGATAGCCCTTTCCCTTCATCATATGTAATGGTACTATATTAACTTCCTCATATCCATCATTAGCTAAATTAAATAAAAGTTCACTTAAATAGGGTATTACATAATTATGTCTTTCTTTTAATAAACTAATTACCTTTTTAGAAGTAAAAGCTTTAAAAATAGTATATTCATTATTAAACTCTTCCCTTAAGTCCTCTTCTAACAACTCTATGCTATCTCTAATTCCCTGCAAGCTTGCACTACCAAATGCTACTAAAATTATAGCCTTCACCTTTATCTATCCCCTTTATTTTAAAAACTCTCACTACATATAAAACTTTTCTTATATATTAAACTTCTAACTTTCTAAATACTTCTAAGAACTTATTTATATGTTCTTCTGTATGTTCTGAACTTAGGAAGATTGCTTCAAATTGAGATTGTGGTAAGTTAAATCCATTCTTTAACATGTGTAAAAAATATTTTTTAAACATTTCTAAATCACAGCTCTTTGCATCTTCATATGTTCTTACTGGATGTCTATCTGTAAAGAATATAGTCATCATGCCACCATATCTATTTATACATAAATTTATACCTTTTTCTCTTGCTATTTCTTCGATTCCATCTTGAAGCTTCTTTCCTAATCTTTCAATATGATTATAAATTTCTGGCTTTTCCTTAAGTATATTAAGTGTTGCAAGCCCTGCTGCCATAACTATTGGGTTGCCTGACATAGTTCCTGCTTGATATACTCCTCCAAGTGGTGATAATTTTTCCATTATATCACGTCTTCCACCATAAACTCCACATGGAAGACCTCCACCCATTATTTTTGCATAGGTTATTAAATCTGGTCTTACATTAAATAAGCTTTGAGCCCCCTTATATGCTACTCTAAATCCACTCATTACTTCATCAAATATAAGAAGTGCCCCATATTCATCACAAAGTATTCTAAGTGTTTCCATGAATTCATCTTCCGCTTTAATTACACCCATATTTCCTGCTACTGGTTCAATTATAACAGCTGCTATATCATCACCATATGCTTCAAATAAAGCTCTTACCTGTTCCATATCATTATAAGTACCTATAAGAGTATTTTTAATACTATCATTTGGTATACCTAAACATCCTGCTATTCCTTCTGTTAATACTCCAGAACCTGCCTCTACTAAGAAACCGTCAAAATGTCCATGATAACAACCTGCAAATTTTATTATTTTATTTTTTCCAGTATATCCCCTAGCAAGTTTAATTGCACTCATAGTAGCTTCTGTACCTGAGTTAACCATTCTTACCATTTCAACATTATCCATTTCTTCACATAAGAATCTAGCCATTTGAAGTTCTAATTCCGTTGGTGCACCAAAAGCTATAGAACCTTCAGTAACTTCTTTTATACATTTAACAACATCATCATTACAATGACCAAGTATCATAGGGCCCCAGGCTAAAACAAAATCTATATACTCATTTCCATCTTCATCTTTTATAATGACACCTTTTCCTGATTTCATAACAGGAGGATTTATTCCCATATCTCTATATGCTCTTACTGGTGAATTTACACCACCTGGCATATACTTTTTTGATTCACTAAATATTGCTTCATTAGACATTTTTATTCCTCCTTAAGCCATTTACTAGCTTCTAAAGCATAATAAGTTATTATCATCTTAGCTCCTGCTCTTTTCATTGATAAAAGCATTTCAAGTGCAACTGCCTTTTCATTGATAAGACCAGCTTCCCCTGCATTCTTAACCATAGCGTATTCTCCACTAACATTATAAACACAAATTGGAGCATTTATTTTATCCCTAGCTTCTCTCACTATATCAAGGTAAGACATAGCAGGCTTAACCATAATTATGTCTGCTCCTTCATTTAAATCTGCTTCGATTTCCATCATTGCTTCTCTAGAGTTAGCTGGATCCATTTGATAACTCTTTCTGTCTCCAAAGCTTGGAGCAGAACCAGCAGCTTCTCTAAATGGCCCATAAAATGCTGATGAATATTTTGCAGCATAACTCATTATAGGTAAGTTTTCATATCCATTATCATCTAATACACTTCTTATATGAGCAATTCTTCCATCCATCATATCTGAAGGCGCTACCATATCAGCTCCTGCCTTTGCATGAGATAAAGCAATTTCCCCTAAAAATGTTAACGTCTTATCATTATTAACACTATGTCCATCTAAAATACCGCAATGTCCATGACTAGTATATTCACACATACAGACATCTGTAATTATATATAAATCTTCATCTAATTCTTTTAATTTTCTTATAGCCCTTTGAACTATTCCATCTTCATTATAAGCTTCACTTCCTACACAATCCTTGTGATCTGGAATACCAAATAATATTACAGATTTAACTTTAGCTATTTTTAATTCATCTACTAACTCATTTAGTCTATCAACTGACCAATGATAATTTCCCTTAAGTGAACTTATTTCTCTTTTTATATTTTCTCCTTCAACTATAAATACTGGATATATAAAATCACTTGGACTTAAAGAATTTTCCCTAACTAATTCTCTTATCACTGGATTTGTTCTAAGTCTTCTTCCTCTTCTAAACATTTTCTGCCTCCTTAAACTCTATTATTTCCTTAAGGAATCCTTCTTCAGAATGTTTAGTGCACACTTTACATTCCATGCCTTTATTACTTATAGCCTTTGCCGTTTGTGGCCCTATTGCAATAAGCTTCTTTTCCTTAAGTCTTTCTATACTTATCATATCAACCATATTATTCACCGTACTTGGACTTGTAAATAATACATAATCAACTTCATCAAAGGCTCTTTCATTTCTTAATATACCTGCTACAGTGTTATATGTATGAACCCTATCAACTTCTAGGTCTAATTTTCTTATTTCATCCATTAAATAAGTTCTACTACTTGATGAACAAGGTATTAATACTTTTTCTCCTTTATTTAGATGTGGAGCTAAAACCTTAAATAACCCTTCTCCAACAAACTCCCTTGCCATAATAAAAGGTACTATACCTCTTTGCATTAAAGCTTTCTTTGTTGCTTTGCCTATTACCGAAAACTTAGCTTTTATATTTCTAATATCATAATTTTCTTCTACTAAGTAATCAAAGAAATTATTTACTCCATTAACTGATGTCAAAAGTATATGATCATAATCCTTTAATTTATCTATATAAGGTTTTAAATTTTCTTTAGTTTCTTCTATCTTAATAGAATTAATTTCTGTAACTTCAGCCCCTAAATCTCTTAAAGCTACCTTTAAACTTGAACTTTGCTCTCTTGATCTAGTTATGCATATATTAGTTCCAAAAAGAGGTTTCTTCTCATACCATGATAATTTTTCATTTAATGATACAACTTCTCCAATAACTATAATACATGGGGATTTAAGTCCCGACTCTTTAGCTTTAGCTGATATATTCTCTAAAGTTCCAATAACTTTTCTTTGCTTTGAAGATGTTCCTCTCATTACTATAGCTGCTAAAGTACTCTTATCTTTTCCATTTGAAATCAAATTTGAAACTATTCTATCTAAATTTTCAAGTCCCATCATAAATACTAGAGTACCATTTTCCTTAGCTAAAGCTTCCCAATTTATCTTTTCACTAGCTGCAGTCATACCAGTTACTATATGAAAACTTTGAGCCATAGCCCTTTGAGTTATTGGAATACCTGCATAATTTAAAACAGAAATTGGCGATGTAACACCAGGTATTACTTCAAAGTCTAAGTCTTCTTCTACTAAAGCTAAAACTTCTTCTCCACCTCTCCCAAAAACATAAGGGTCTCCCCCTTTAACTCTTCCTACTATATGTCCTTCTTTAACTAATTTTACTATCATTTCATTAATTTCATCTTGACTTTTATAATGAGCACCAGGCTCTTTTCCACAATAATAAATTAAACAATCTTCATTTAAATAATTTAAAATGTTATTAGAAACTAATCTATCATAAAGTACAGCTGTACAATTTTTTAATACTCTTGTTGCCTTAACAGTAAGTAACTCTTCATCACCAGGCCCAGTTCCAATTATATAAGCTTTTCCTATCATATCTATAAACCTACCTTATTTCTATATTACATCTTTTCTTAATTCCTTAACTTAAATCTTATCCTATTATCTTTCTAGCTAACCTAATTCCAAGTTCTATATTATCTTCTTTATTTCCTAATATATCTTTTTTAACTATATTACCATTTACCTCATAAGTACCTATAATGTATAAATCTTTTCCCTGAAGTTTTGCATATGCACCTATTAAACTATGGCATCCTCCATTTAATTCTCTCATAAAACTTCTTTCTGCTTCTACCGCAATTCGTACATCACTATTATCTAATTCTTTTAAATAACTTTTATACTCACAATTCTTTAAACATTCAATACCAAGCGCTCCTTGTGATACTGCCGGAACAAATATTTCTGGATCTAAATAATCTGAAATAATATCTTCCATTCCAAGTCGTTTAAGACCGGCCGCTGCTAATATTATTCCATCCATACCTTCTTTTTTCATTTTTTCAAGCCTAGTACCTACATTACCTCTAATAGGAACTATATTTAAATCACTTCTTAAGGCTTTTAATTGTGCTGCCCTTCTTATACTACTAGTTCCTATAATTGCACCTTTTCTTAATTCATTTAAAGTTATCCCATCTCTAGTAACTAATACATCTCTTACATCTTCTCTTTCTGGCATAGCAACTAATTCAAATTCTTCACCCATTTCATAAGGTACATCCTTCATTGAATGAACTGCAGCATGTGCTCTTCTTTCTAATAATGCAATTTCAATATCCTTTGTAAATAGACCTTTTCCCCCTATTTTATCTAAAGTTACATCTAATCTCTTATCTCCTTCTGTAACTACTAAAAGTTTTTTACTATTTACATTGACTTTTTCTTTTAGTAGCTTCATAACTGTATCAGTTTGAGTTTGAGCCAACATGCTTTTTCTAGTTGCTAAAATTAATTCCATTTATTTTTCTCTTCCTTTCCTAATAACGTTATTTTCTCTACTATCTCATCATTATAAAATAATCTCAATACATCTATAAACTTTCCACACTGATAAAAATAATTACAATCATCTGTATTTATAAATTTAAGTATCTGATTTTTTACCTCTTTATCTATTTTTAAATTATTTCTTATATCGCTAGTTAACTTAATAAATTTATCTATTTTTTTTATATCCTTATAAATATTATCAGCAATCATCACCGAACCTCTAGGATTTCCAAGTTTAGTATTAACTGATATGGTTATATTTTCACTTTCTCTACTTACAGGTATTACACCCATTCCTTCTCTAAAGCTAGATGAATCTATGTATATTTTAAATGATTTTTCACAATCCTCTTTAACTTTTTTTATTATATTATTATCATCTACTGCTATTATTATTAAGTGTTTATCTTTTATAAATTCCTTATTATACTCTCCCTTTATTAACTTTACTCTGCTTTTATCAAATTTATTAAAATCATCTAAAAAATCTAGTGCCAAAACTTCTATATAACTTTTCTTTTTATAAAAACTTTGTATCTTGATTAATGCTGCTTTTCCGCCACCAATTATCCCAATATTAAGCTTTTCTCCAAATAGTGTTAAAGGCGTATAATTTATTTCTCTATAAATATCCTTTTCAATATCGTCATGCACTCTTCTTCACAACCCTTTAATTTTTCTTCTTTTAATAACTTTATAGCCCTATTTATATAGTAATCAGAAGTACTTTTTATTAGTGTCTTTGCAAGCTCTACATCCTCTTCTTCCTTGCACTTATGTTCAAAAGATTTTACTCTACTTTCTATAACTTCATTACCTGACTTTTTTAATTCTTTTATATAACATGAAATATCTCTTATTTCAAGCCACTTCATAAAGTTATCTAAATAATCTCTTATTAAAAATTTATATTCATTCATCTTATCATTTCTTAAATGTTTATTATATGTGTCTAATTTACCTATAGTATCTATATCAAATAAAGTAACCCTTTTGTTATTAATAAGCTTTTCATCAATATCTCTTGGAAGTGCTAAATCAATTAAAACAATATTTTCTCCTTGGGGTTCTATATCACTGTCTTTAATAATTATATGTGGCGCTGAAGTACAACTAATTACTGAATCCATATTATTTATTATGTTTCTATACTCTTTAAAATCTAAAACTTTTACTCTTTCATCATTAATATCTGAAACTTTACTTTTTTCTCTTACTACTATAAATAAGTTATCTATATTATTTCCAAGTATATATTTAACAACTAAGCTTCCTATAGTTCCATACCCTATTACCATTATATTTTTAGCTCCTAACTCTATAGCTTTACTTACTGCTACAGATGACGCTGATACAGGTATTTTATATAGCTTACTTTCTGTTCTAAACTTTTTACCACAGCTAATAGCATCTTCAAATAATCTAAGTAATTTTGAACTAACAGCTTTCTTTTCTAAACTTAATTCATAAGCATCTTTAATTTGCCCTAATATTTGGTCTTCGCCTAATATCTTAGAATGAAATCCACATACAACTTCTAATAAATGTTTAACTGCATCCTTATCTTTTGATAAAAATGTATAATCCAAAAGTGAGTAATCCCAATCTAATATACCAAAAACTTCTCTCATATTTATTTCTTGTTGATTTGTACTAAAATAAATTTCGGTTCTATTACATGTGCTTATTACAACTACTTCTTCAAAAAGCTCTTTTAGTTCATCTAATACTACACCTTGTCTTTTTAAAGAAACAGCTAAAACTTCCCTTATTTTTATATCTACATTTTTTCTTATTCCTATAAGTCCAATCATACTAATCACCACTCTTCTAAAGAAAAAAGTTAAGGAAATAAGCCTACCCCCTTAACTTTTATTTCTTAGTAATTACCCAATAATTAAATATACATTTATTATAATACTAAAATTTGCTTTAATCATCTACTTTTTTTACTTTAATTTATTTTTCTACTATTAAAATTTATAATTATATCTATTAATATTTTTTATAAGACTATAGTTCTGTTATGTTTATTATACCTTTTTTATTATTATAGCTTGTTCAAAAAATTTATTTGCAACTACTGTCTTTCCTAATAAAAAATTACTACCTGCACCTTGAATTATTTGTAAAATCATATAATCATCACTAGGATCATATGCCAAAATACCTCTACTTGCACCATCTTCAATAAGCATACAGCGATATTTTTCAGCATAAATTTCTAAAGCCTCTCTCCTGTATACTTCCCCTTCTTTAATTGATCCATACCTAAGTACATCTTCCATAACCATAAAATTTATATCCCCCTACCTCTTATAAAGAATTTTAAATACTAATTTTTTTACATATAATAAAGCTAAAGTACTAAATTTTAATTATTTTCGATACTCCACTCTCTTACTTTACTATATTCCTAAATACGTAAAACTATGAACATAAATGACTTAATTTTTTAATTAAATAAAGTTTACATAAATTATTTTTAAGTGGCAAATTTATATAGCTTCTATTAATTTAATGGTACTGATACTTACTTATAAAATTAAAATAGATACTACAATGTTTTACATAAACTTTGCAATATCTATTTTAATATTTATTATGTTATTTTATTATAGTCTTTTTTCAAAATTCCCTATAACATTCATACCTTCATTAAATATTATAAATGCTTTAGGATCCCTATCTAATACTATTTTTCTTAATTGATTAATTTCATATTTTGAAATTACAGTTATTAATATGCTAGTATTTTCACCTGTATAGGCTCCTTTGCCTTCCCAACAAGTTACTCCTCTTCCCATTTCCTTCATTATAGGCTCTTCTATATTATTCTTTTTAGTAAATATAGTAGCTGTAGTATTAATGTTTTGAAAATGTATCTTATCCACTATTAAAGAGAAGAATGTAGTATAAATAACTGAATATATAGCTGTTGGTAATTCAAATAAAATAGCACAGACACCATAAATAATGGCATTTATTATTATTCCTAATTTCCCAACACTAAAGTTTTTATATTTTTGAGTGAAATAAACTCCTAAAATATCTATTCCACCACCTGATCCTCCAGCCTTTAATGTTATACCAATACCAGCTCCAGTAATAATACCTCCTATTAAACATGCTGCTAACAAATCATCAATAATTGGCGCAGCAGGTATTTTAATTAATGTAAAAAATACTGTCTGTGAAATAACACTAACTACAGTTCTACAGAAAAACTTTCTTGATATACTTTTATACGCTATTAAAAGAAGTGGTATGTTTAATAGAAAGTTAATTATCCCTGCTAATTCAATATTTTTTGTAGCTGGAAAATACTCTGCTGCTAAGGTTCTTATTATTTGTGATACCCCAACTACACCACCATTATAAAGCCCAATAGGAACTATAAATAAATTGACACCAAAACAAAATATAAATGCCCCTAGTATTATAATTCCATATTTCTTAATATCATTCATTTTTTTGTCTAACATTACGTTCCCCCATCTATACTTCTTCATATAGTTTTATCATGAATAGTTTATAATATTTATTTTACTTTTTCCATATTTTTAATATTATTTTTCCAAACTTTTTATATAAACTATCTTCGAAGAGGTGAGATGAATTCTTTATTTTAATATTCTAATTCAATTACTCTATCTTCTTTTAGGGTTCTTTTGACATCGATAACTCTCTGATTAGAAGACCCTCTATATTTAAGCATTATATCTCTTTTATCTGCTTCAAATCTTCCATCAATTAATACATCTACTTCTTTTAAAATTTCTAACCTTTTTTCATCACGTAATATTTCTTCAAGTGTATATCCTGACCATAACCATATAGGTTTATTAGTTTCGATTCTTATTCTCTTTAACAAGTTTAATAAAGTATTATCCTTAACTTGCTGCATTGGCTCTCCACCTAATATATTAACACCTTTAATCTGTCTAGCTTTAGTATATTCTATAAATTCATCTTCAATTTCTTTAGTAAATTCCTCACCATAATTAAAATCCTGTTGTTCCTTATTAAAACAATCCTTGCAGTTATGAGTACATCCACTTACAAAAAGTGTTGTTCGTATTCCAGGCCCATTTGTTACATCCAACTTCCTAATTTTAGCATATTTCATACATGAACACCTCTTTTTTCCTAATTAATAATTAAGAGTTAAAAGTTAAATGAATTTTCTTATTCTTTAACCTTTAACTCTTTACTTCTAACTTAATTATAGATGAAGAACTCTATCTCCAATTTCAGCTGTTCTTCCTTTGTTCCAATAAGAACTTCCGATATATCCACATGTTCTTCTCATAACTTGTAATTCTGATTCATCATCATTCCCACATGATGGACAGTGCCAAGTTAAGCTTTCTTTATCTAATTGCATTTCGCCATTAAATCCACATTTATAACAAAGATCTGATTTAGTATTAACTTCTGCATATTGAACATTATGATATATAAAGTTAATTATGTCTTCAACTGCTTCAATATTTTTATTCATATCAGGTACTTCAATATAGGAAATACATCCTCCATTACTTATGCTATGGAATTGTGATTCAAATTTAAGCTTGCTAAATGCATCAATTTCTTCACAAACATGAACATGATATGAATTTGTATAATATAATCTATCAGTTACATTTTCAATTTCTCCAAATCTAGCTTTATCTATTCTACAGAATCTATAAATTAAGCTTTCTGCTGGAGTTCCATAAAGACCAAATCCAAGACCTGTTTCTTTCTTCCATTCATCAC
This sequence comes from Clostridium celatum, assembly GCF_021412605.1. NCBI lineage: Bacteria > Bacillati > Bacillota > Clostridia > Eubacteriales > Clostridiaceae > Clostridium > Clostridium celatum. The sequence goes on along the minus strand of NZ_JAJKGM010000030.1, from coordinate 22,831 downwards.
ATTTATCTTTCATATGTTGCATTACTTCTAAAGCAAACTTTTCTCCTTCTGGAGTTGTATGCGAACATCCAAGCATAACTTGAACCATTTCAGCTATACCAACATAACCAAGTGAAAGCGTAGAATAACCATCTTTTAATAGTTTATCTATCTTTTCACCTTTTTCAAGTCTTGCTATAGCTCCATGTTGCCAATGTATTGGACTTGAGTCTGAAGTTATTCCAAGTAACATTTTATGTCTAGTTAATAATGCATTCTTACAAAGTTCTAATCTTTGATCTAGCATTTCCCAGAACATTTCCATATCCTTATCTGCTATTATTCCTATTTGTGGTAAATTTAAACTAACTACTCCCTGATTAAATCTTCCATACCACTTATAATTATTCTCTCCATCTTTCCATGGACTTAAGTGTGATCTACACCCCATTGGTGGGAAAGTATTTCCTTCATAATTCTCTCTCATTATCTTTGCACTTTGATAATCAGGAACTAATCTCTTAGCTGTGCATTTTGCTGCAAGCTTAGTTATATAATCATATTTGCCTCCTTCAAGACAATTATGTTCATCTAATAAATAAACTAACTTAGGGAATGCTTCTCCAATTTCTTGACCTTTGTAGTTTTTCATTCCTTCAAGTCTTTGTTTTATCATCTCTTCACAAATCATCGCCATTTCTTCTTCATATTCATGGCCTTCTTCTATTTCTAAATAGATTGTACTAAATGGTGCCTGTCCATTAGTCGTTTGTAAAGTTGATAATTGATATCTTATAGTTTGAACTCCATCTTTAAGTTCCTTTAACTTCATATCTTTAGCTAACTTCTTAGCTAGTGTTTCGTCATTAAGTATTTCCATATAATGCTTATAAGCTTTATCTTCTGTAACTTTAAGATATTTAGCTAAATGTTTTATAGTTATACTCTGTCCACCATATTGATTAGATGAAACTTGAGCTATTATTTGAGTGGCTACTGTACATGCTGTACCAAAACTCTTAGGTTCTTCCACTAATTTTTCATTTATTACTGTTCCATTAGTAAACATATCTTCTAAGTTTATTAAACAACAGTTAAACATTGGTGATATACTATAGTCCATATCATGCCAATGAATCGCCCCTTCATCATGTGCTTGAACTATGTGAGCTGGTATAAGCTTTCTTCTTGCAATATCTTTAGATACTTCCCCTGCAATTAAATCCCTTTGTGTTGCAGATACTACAGGATTTTTATTTGAATTTTCCTTCATTACGTCTTCATTTTTTCTACTTAGCAATTCTAATATACTATCATCTGTAGTGTTAGTATTTCTTTTAAACTCTTGAACAGCTCTATATCCTTCATATGCTCTTGCCGTTTCTGCTTGTCCGTAATGAACTAGTCTATCATATACATATTTCTCTATTTTATATATAGTTGCTATTTCATTTTGTTTACTAAAATGCTTCTCTGCATCATTTGCAATTAATCTTGCAATATCCCCTAAATAAATACCGCTTCCGTTTTTCATAGATTTTGAGATTGCTTCCCTTATCTTGCTTTTATCAAACTCTACTGTACTTCCATCCCTTTTTATTACTTTCAATTAATACCACTCCTAAACTTAAGCATATTTTAAATACCTATTATTAATAAAAAACAATTATTAATTTAAAGGCTAATTATACACTAACAAATAAAGTTTTTCATAATCCCTTAAGAACCATTATTTAAAATAATCTTTTATTTTCTATTATTTTTCTCCATTTTAATAGCTATTTTATAAAATTCCCCCATCCTTAATTATCATATATAAATAAAAATTTTCAATATTTTTCGAATAAAAAATATCGTCTTTCTAAATAGTTTTTTCTAAAAATCTACTACATATTGTACTACTTTTTAAAGTTCAATACAATATATTGAACTTTTCATATTTCTAAATTTTCAATATTATTCTTATTATAACTTTAATTTTCTCTTTAATTTATCAAATTTCATGGCATATTTAATAATATTACATAATAAAATTTTTATTGTGTTATTTCTACAATTTATGATAAAATTCTATTTATTTATTATAATAAATAGAGTCATAATTCTTACTGGGAGGAGTTTATATGAACATTGATGGATTCAAATACTTCCATGCTGTTGCAAAATTAAAAAGTATTTCTAAAGTAGCAAATGCTTCTCATATATCTCAGTCAGCACTTAGTCAACAATTATTTAAGATTGAAGAAAATCTTGGTGTTACTGCATTTAAAAGAAGTAATAAAGGTGTAGAGTTAACTCCAGAAGGAGAAATAATTTTAAAATATTCTGATAAAATTATAAAATTGTATGAAAATCTTTTGTCTGAACTAGAAAAAAATAAGTTAGAAAAAAATAATTTAATAATTGAAACTACTTGTTTATCAGCTTCATATATTTTTCCAAAGCTACTTCCTAAGCTTTCTTTAGTTTTTAATAATTTTTCTTATGATATAGCTAATAAAACAAAGTCAAATATTTATAGTGACCTAATAAATAATATATGTGATATAAGTATAGGTAGTATAGAGCTAGATGACCCTGACTTATCTTCTATCCATTTAGGTAATGATGAATTAGTTCTAGTTAGTAGCTCTTCCTCTATAAATAATGTTAATGAGCTTCCTTTCTTATTATTAAAAGATGAAGTTAATATAGAATCTTATATTAAAGATTTAGTTAATCCTGAAAATATTATTTTAAAAACTTCAAGTGTACATGTAATAACAAATTATTTATTAACTACTCCTTCAATAACACTATTACCTAAACTTTGTGTTAAAGAAGAATTATTTAATGGTATATTGAAGCAAGTAGAACTTAAAAACTTTCCTTATATATCTTATAATATTTTTCTTACATATAAAAAAGATGCATTACCTTTAATTAAAAAAAAATATATCTTTTATTGAAGAAAATATTAAACTTCTTTTAGAAAATACTTAAATTAAAATATTATTAATTTAAGTATTTTAATAAAAAAAAATGGATTCATAACGAATCCATTTTTATTATTAAAATACTCTTATTTTGCTTGATCTAAAGCTTCTTGAACAGCATCAACATAAGACTTAACTTTGATTGAAACTCCAGATACTGCATCTGTATGTCCCTCTTCATCAGTTATGTTTATTTTGCTTAAGTCAAAGTTGTTTTCAACTATAGCTTCTTCTAATAAATCAATTTGTTCATGCCATTTCTTTCCGTCATTCTTCATGTCGTATTCACCTGAAGCTGAAGCTTCTGACTTCATTGTTCCATCAGCGTTTTTTGTATCTATATTTACAGATACTGGTGTTCCATTTTCAAATGTTACTTCTGCAATTGTAGTATCTTTTTCTCCAGCGATTTCAGCAGTTTTTACTCCTGTAAATGCCTCTTCTTTCTTTTCTCCACATCCTACAAATAATGTACTTACAACCATTGTAGCTGCAGCTAATGTAACTAACTTTTTATTTAACATTTGTTAATCCACCTAATATAATAAATAATCTTCGTTATATATTCTACAATATTTTTAATTTTAAATCAACTTTTTAATTTTTTTTATAAGCTTTTTTAAATATTATTATAAAAATATCAATTCTGTATTCATTTACATATCAATTCGTTATTATTTATAGGGTTTTTTTAATATTATTATACTTTTTTTTAAAATGATATTATAAATATTTATGTCTATATTTTCCCATTTTTTTGTTAAATTCTTATCTATATACCCTACGTTTAATTCTATATTTTAACATTTTTCCTGAATTGAGGTAGTTTTTTTAAGTGATTGACCACAAAATTTGCTGTTATACCCACAAATATTCCTGTTACTATTCCTGCTATGGATAATACAGGCAAGTATAACATTACACCTATATTTTTCACAATATATGCTGCAACTAATAGTTGTCCTATATTATGAAACACTCCACCTGCTGAACTTACTCCAATAATAGAAACCTTATCTTTAAATACTTCTTTAATTACAACCATTATTAAAAAACTAAAAACTGATCCAAACAAACTAAACATTAAAGAAGATAAATTACCACCAAACATAGTTGATAATAACAACCTTAAAAAAATTACTAAAAATACTTCTTTATAATTATCCAATGTATATAATGCTATTACAATGACAATATTAGCTAATCCTAATTTTGCTCCTGGTGTTATAAATGGAACTGGTATCATTCTTTCAAAAATAAATAATACTAATGCTTGGGCAACTAGTAAAGATATATATACCATTTTGCTTGTCTTATTCATTAACGTCACTCCTAGTGGGATAATATTACATCATCATCATTATCTTCAATTTTCCCTTTAATTTCTACCATAACCTTATTAGGTAGACATACTACTGATTGTCCTACTCTATGTATTTCTCCTTGATAAATGCATAACGAATCTGGACAGTCCGCATCTATCATTTTTATAGTATTATCTTTTATTATTATTTTGTTTTTATGTCCATCCACATTTATATCAATATAATCTTCACCTTTATGTGCCGATAATGGAATTTTAGAATAAAACTCTCCATTTATAGTTATCTCTGCATAAGTCATATTATAATCATAACCCATAACAACACCGAAAACTAATTCTGGTATAAAAGATATTAGTAATAAAGCTATTATTATTACTATATCTAGCTTTTTAAATAATTTTCCTCTAACCAAATTCCCACCTCCTAATTTTTATTATTTAAATTTATATATGACTTAATAATTATATATGCTACTTTTGTTTTTTTCTATATCTTTATTGTTTTTTCATCTTTTTACCTTATATTTTATCATAGGGTATTTAATTTTTTTCTTGATTATAATACTATATATAAATGTAGTAAATTTAATACTAATGATTATTTTACGGAGGTTTTTCATGATTAAACTAAAAAATATATTTATTATGTTCTCTTTATTGGTTATTACCACTTTTATTGGTTGTAATAAATCTACTTCTACTACAGAGCCACTTTCGAGAACTGAACTTTTTATGGGAACTGTTATTAAAATTTCACTTTATGATAGCAATGACTCTAAAATTTTAGATAAAGCTTTTGATAGAATATCTGAAATTGAATCTTTAGTTAGCATAAATGCAACTGGAACAGAGCTAGATGAGGTGAATGCTTCTGCTGGTGTTAAACCTGTTAATGTTTCTTCAACTACATATGAAATAGTAAAAAAAGGACTAGAATACTCTAAACTTTCTAATGGTGATTTTGATATAACAATAGGTCCATTAGTTAAACTTTGGAGTATAGGATTAGAAGGTGCAAAAGTTCCTACCCTGGAAGAAATTAATACTACATTACCTCTTATAGATTACAATTTATTAGAGCTTAATTCTGAAAATCAAAGCATCTTTTTAAAGAAAAAAGGCATGGTTATTGATTTAGGATCTATTGCTAAGGGCTATGCTGCAGATGAAGTTGCTCGTATATTAACAGAAAACAATGTTAATAGTGCTATTATTGATTTAGGTGGAAATATATATGCACACGGTATAAAACCTTCGGGAGCTGATTGGAAAATTGGAATACAAAATCCTTTTAATAATAGAGGCGATATTGTAGGAGTCGTAAATATTAAAAATAAAACAGTAGTTACATCTGGGATATACGAAAGATTTATAGAGCAAGATGGAGTAAAGTATCATCATTTACTTAATCCTCACACTGGATATCCATTTGAAAATAACATTGCAGGTGTAAGTATAATAACTGATAAATCTATTGATGCTGATGCTCTTTCTACTACAGTATTTGCTAAAGGTATTGAAGACGGTTTAGCTTTTGTTGAAAGCCTGCCTAATGTTGATGCAATTTTTATAAGTAAGGATAATAAAATATATCTTTCTAGTGGTGCTAAAGATATATTTAATCTAACAAATGAAGATTTTACAATCGCAAATTAAAATTAAATAAAAAGTTAGATTTGCCTTTATATTTAAAATTTAAAAATTTAATATAAAACTAGGTATTCAGTAAATAAAGTTATTTCTTAATTTTAGATGCTAAAACTTAGAATTAATCAAAAAATAGTGTATAAATCTCAAATAAAATTATAGAAATATTGAGATATTATACACTATTTTTCTTATATAACTTAACATCTTTTCCATTTGCAAAGTACTGATTCTATGTAATCTAATATTATAAATAATATTAACCCTAAAAGACTTAATATTACTATGCCTGAATACATGTCTATATAGTTAATTCTTGTCCACGAATCTTGAATAAAGTATCCCACGCCTGCACTAGTTCCATATGCTTCTGCAAAAAATAAAATTGAAAAAGCTGTTCCTATAGATAACCTAATATTAGTTAATATTTCCGCTAATATTGCAGGAAATGTTACATGATAAAACAATTGTAACTTTGATGCTCCTAAACTTATTAATGGATTATAATTAACTTTATCCACATTAATTACAGCATCCCTTACAGATACTATAACTTGAAATACAGTTATTAAAACTATAATTGTTATTTTAGATCCATCACCTAATCCATATAGAGTCATTACAACTGGTAATAACGCTGTTTTAGGTATAGGATATACAAAATAAACTAATGGATTTAAAAGGCTATTAAGCTTTTTAAAATACCCCATTAATAAACCAATTATACTTCCTATAATAAATGATATTAGCAACCCTATTATGATTCTATATAAACTTGCTAGTATATGAATATAAAATCCTTCTTTAAATAATTTAGGTAAATGTAAATATATCTTATCTGGGGTTGGTAAAACTCTTGAATTCATAATTAATGCACAAATATACCATATAATATTAAAAATTATAAAGCCCTTAATAAAGCTCCACACTTTTTTTAAGTTATTCATTATCCCAGCCCCTTTTAATTAAACTTTTTATATGTGAAAATAAGTTTAAGTACTCTGGATGATTTCTATATTCTTTAATATTAAAAACAGGATTTTCTAAAATCTCAATAATTTTCCCTGGTGTATTAGACATTATTATTATCTTTTTTCCCATATATAAAGCTTCATCAATACTGTGAGTTACAAAAAAAGTATTTATCTTATTTTCATTCCATATATTCAAAAATAGCTCTTGTGCTTCTTCTTTTATTATTGCGTCTAAAGCTGAAAAAGCCTCATCCATTAGAAGCAAATCTGGTTTCATCAAAAAACTTCTTACAATTGAAACCCTTTGTTTTTGACCTCCGCTAAGTTCATTAGGATACCTTTTCTTTAAATCTACTATATTTAATCTTTTCATAATCATATCCATATTTTCAATAATAGATTTATCAACCTTTTCTTTCCTTATCTTAAAAGGTAAAATGCAATTTTCTTCAACTGTTTTCCATGGTAAAAGCCCAAAATTTTGAGGAATAAAACCTATTTTATGAATATGAGGGTTTAGTTTCTCTTTATTTAATAAAACCTCACCCTCATACGTATTTATTATTCCTGATAATACATTTAACAATGTAGATTTGCCGCAGCCTGACGGCCCTATTATTGCACATATATCATCACTATGTGCAATAAAGCTTATTGGCCCTAGTGCATGGGTTCCTTCTTTCTTAGACTTATAGAAAACAGATAAATTATTTACCTGTATCATAAGTTCCCTCCTATTATTATTTTATACCTACATCACTTATAACATCTTCAGCTTTAAGATCTGTTGTTATTATTCCTGTATTCTTCGACCAGTCTAATACTTTTTGAACATTTTCTGTTGCTGGTAAGTAGTTTGTTTTAAGTTCAGGTAAAATAATATTTCCTCTCATTTCCTCAGCATATCCAACTGTAGAGATTACTATATCTTCATATTCAGCTATATCATTATAATTCATAAATTCTATAGCCTTATTATATGCCTTATAAAAACCTTTTATAGCTTCTGGCTTACTATCTATTATATCTTGTAAAAATGCTGTAACAGATATCATTATATCTTTATTATATATCTTAGTTATTTCTATTCCACCATCTGCAACAGCTGTATCATTAAATGGTGCTGGTAATATAGCTGCATCTATTTGATTATTTTTAAGAGCTTCTAATCTTGCTGGCATTGCAGGTATTGCAACCTTCTCTATATCAGTAGATTCCATTCCATTTTCAGTAGCAATATAGTCAGCTAAATAATCAATCATCGTTCTTTCTGATATAGCAATTTTTTTACCTTTTAAATCATCAACCGAATTTATTCCTGAATCCTTTCCTGCTACTAAAGTCCAAAATCCATTAGTAGTTCCTGTAATTTTCATGTCAATTCCTGAATTTTGATATATAGATATAGCAACTTCATCACATAGTACTCCATCTAATTCTTCTGCTTGAAGTGCTGCATCTCTATCCTTAGCTGCCTTAAATATTTGAAGATCTAAATCAATTCCTTCTTCTTCAAAATATCCATTTTCTTGAGCAATTACTAATGGAACTGCATCTATAGATCCCATTACTCCAAGTCTTAATACTGTTTTCTCATTTGAAAGACTTTCTTGTCCTTTATCTTCCACAGTATTTTTATTTCCACATGCAACCATTGCACCTGTTAAAACTAACGTCATAGCTAATGTAATAATTTTTTTAAATTTCATTTGTTTTATCCTCCCAACGTTCAAATAAATTGTTATCTATATTAAGATAGTTTAATATTTTTCCTACTTGGAAATTTACTAAATCATCAATGCTTTCTGGATGATTATAAAATCCAGGCATTGCTGGAATTATTGTGGCACCCACTTTAGATAATCTATACATATTTTCTAAATGTATAGTATTTAAAGGTGTTTCTCTAGGTACTAAAATTAATTTTTTATTTTCCTTTAATGCAACGTCAGCTGCCCTGCTTAGTAAATTTCTAGATAATCCATAGCTAATTTCCGCCAAAGTTCCCATTGAACACGGAACAATTATTACTGCATCAAATCCATGTGATCCACTAGCAACACCAGCAAATAAATTATTATTATCTTCTAGCTTAATATTCTTATACTTTTCATTTAACTCTTTTACAAAGCTATCTATTTCTAAAGATAATTCATAGTTAAAAACTTGTTTTCCTTTATCAGTTGCGATAACACTTAACTTAAATCCTTTTTCAGCTAAAACTTCAATTAACCTTTTTCCATAAACACTGCCACTAGCCCCTGTAATTCCAACTACTATTTTTTTCATTTTTATTACTTCCTTTTATGTAGATTATTTCTCTAATTTTACTACCAGAGATTAAATTTTACATTATGTATAAAATTTAAAGATAATAGCGTAACTAAATTAAGCTATCTATTACACCAAATATTAAAAAAACAATACTTATAACTTGATTTACATTATAAGATGCTATTTTTACATTCTTTAAATTTTCTGGAGATACCAATTTATGTTGTATTACAAACAAAATAGCAATAATACCTAACCCGCAATAACATATAATACCTAATTGTGCTGCTAGTAAAGCAACTATTATTAAAAATACTAAAGCTAATGCATGAAATACTCTTGATATTAATAAAGCATTCTTAACTCCAAACCTTGCTGGAATGGAATGAATTCCATTCTTAGTATCGAAATCATAATCTTGGGCACCATAAATAATATCAAATCCAGCTACCCATAATGTGTTAGCTGCTCCCATAACAAGCGGAATTAATGATATTTCTCCAGTAACAGCAAGCCATGCTCCAACTGGTGCTGCAGCTGAAGTTATTCCTAAAACTAAATGACACATCCATGTAAATCTTTTAGTATATGAATATATTATTAATAAAAATAACGCTATAGGTGAAAGAATTAAGCATACCGTATTAAGCTTCCAAGCTGCAAATACCATAATAGCAAAGCATATAAAAACAAATACTAATATTTCTTTCTTTTTCATTAATCCCTGTGGTAATTGCCTTGTAGCTGTTCTTGGATTTCTAGCATCTATTTTAGCATCAATAACTCTATTTAAAGCATTTGCTCCTGTTCTTGCTCCCATAAAAGCAACAATAATCCAAAATATTACTTCAAAATTCAATCTACCATTTCCAGCTAATAACATTGATATTAATGCAAATGATAAAGAGAAAATAGTATGAGAGAACATAACTAAAGTTCCATAATCATTTACCTTTTTAAGCAATTTATTCAATTCCGTATTCCCTCCATCTCTTAGTTACCTTTTCTTTTATTTCATCACACATAACTATATCATCAGGCCATTCTCTCGTGTGCCCTTCATCGTACCATTTTTTAGTAGCATCTATACCTATACGATGTCCAAAGTTATTATCTTCTAAGTTAACTTCTGAAACAACCAAATCACGCTTAGCATCAATATTATTAAATACCTTCCATGCAGCTTTACTTACATCATTAGCATCTACATCTTCATCAACAATTATTAATAGTTTATTGTATTTCATATCCTCATGTGCCCATAATTCATTTATTATTTTTTTAGCATCATTAGGATTTTTCTTTTTAATAGATACTATTAATGCACCTTGTAATACATCCTTTATTGGATAGTTAAAACTAGCTATATTTTCATTATTTAATAAGTAATCATTTAAAGCTTTTGATTCTTTAAGCTTATAATTCCACTTTACTTCTTTTCTTTCTACCTCAAACTTTTTAGTTGCATCTACGCCTAAACGATAACCATAATGATCTTGTGCTGAAGCATGATCTAACGCATCTAATGGCCCTTCAGAAAATACTAAATCACGTGTCATATCTATGCTTTCAAAAACTTGTTTTGCAACAGCTTTAACATCATGGGGATTAATACTTTCATCTACTACTATTATCATCTTTGCATACATCATTTGTCCCATTCCCCATAAAGAATTCATTATCTTCTTGCCGTGACCTGGGAATCTTTTCTTAATAGAAACAATAACACAATTATGAAAAACTCCTTCAAATGGTAATGAATAATCAACTATTTCTGGATAAATCATCTTTAATAATGGTAAGAAAGCTCTCTCAGTTGCTATACTCATATAACAATCTTCCATAGGTGGTCTACCAACTATAGTTGTTGGATATACTGCATTTTTCTTATGTGTTATACATGTTACATGAAATACTGGATACATATCAGCTAAAGAATAATATCCTGTATGATCTCCAAATGGTCCTTCTAATCTTAATGGTTCATTTACATCTACATATCCTTCTAAAATAAACTCAGCATCTGCAGGAACATAAATATCATTAGTAATTGATTTAACCATTTTAACTGGCCATTTACGTAAATATCCTGCAAACATCATCTCATCTATCATCTTTGGCAATGGAGAAATAGCTGAAAAAGTAATTGCTGGATCACATCCAATAGCAACTGAAACCGGCATCTTACCACCTAATTTTCTATACTTATCATATATTTCACGTCCATCTTTATGCCAATGCCAATGCATTCCCGTAGTATTTTTATCATATATCTGCATACGATACATTCCTGTATTTTGAACACCAGTATCAGGATCCTTTGTCATAACTAATGGTAAAGTTATAAATTTTCCACCATCATCTGGCCAACATTTTAATACTGGTATAGTGGATAAATCTGGATCTAACTCAATAACTTCTTGACATGCTCCCTTTACAGGTAATTTCCACGGAAATACTGATAACAATCTAAATAGTCTTGGAACAGATTTTATAAGTCTAGGTATCTTAACATAATTTTGTATATTAATAAGCTCTGATATATCTTCTTGAAGATCATCTAATTTTTCTACTCCAAGTGCCATGCTCATACGCTCATAGCTTCCCATAGCATTTATTAATACTGGATATTTTGATCCCTTAACATTTTCAAATAATAAAGCTGGTCCAACTTTTTTTGATATCCTATCCGTTATTTCAGTTATTTCTAAGTCAGCATCTACTTCTGCTGTTATCCTTTTTAATTGACCTTTATCTTCTATCTTTTTCATAAAAGCTTGTATATCTTTAAAAGCCATAACTCCTCCTAAATTTATTATAAAAGAAAATCTTTTTTTATTTTTTATGTATTAATATTAAAATTATAATTTTAATATTAACTTAATTTTTATTATGATATTATATATTTTTTTAGTATCTAATATTATAATTATCTTAATTAAAATACTAAGGAGATTTATATGATAAATTTATCAACTATATATAATAATCACACAATTAATTGTATTGCTTTAAAAATCGGTAAAGATTTTAATATTAGTATCTATGGTGGTGATATTCCACATATTGGTGCAGTAGCCTTAGGTATTCCAGTAGTTTTACCTCATAATATTAATAAAGTTACTTCAACAGCATCTTTGTTGACAGTACCTGGTCATAAAGAAGATAACATAGCCCTAAACTCTGCAAAACTTCTTTCTAAAAAGTTAAATACCACTGTTACAGTATGTTGTGGAATACATATAAAAAATATAACACCTCTAGATATAACAAATCTTACTATAACTGTTGATGAACTTATTAATGATTTAATATATAAATTATGTAACTAATATCATAAATTTATTTTTAAAATTAATTTACTGTTTACAACATTATTAAAGGAAGGAATTAATTTGTTCTAATAATATATTTTACAAATATTAATTCCTTACTTCTTTCTATATAATAATTTTCTTTATAATAAATTCTAATTAATCTATAACTTCAGTACTTACTTCTTCAAGTACATCTTTCAAATTATCTAATAGCTCATTTATATTTTCTTCTGTTATAATTAAAGGTGGTTGAAATGCTAAAACATTTCTATTTATTCCATTCTTTCCAACTATAAATCCTCTATCTTTTAGCTTTTCTAAAATTATATCTGTAATTTCAGTAGCAGGTTGTCCATCTTCTAATTGCAATTCTGCCCCTAACATTAGCCCTAATCCTCTTATATCTTTAATAATTGAGAATTTAGTTTGTAATTTTTCTAAACCACTTTTTAATATATCACCTAATATAGATGCCTTATTACATAAATCATTTTTTTCTATATAATCTAACACTGCCATAGCAGTAGCAGATGACACTGGATTTCCACCAAGCGTTGAAGCTGATGGTTTTACAAAACTCTTAGCTACTTCTTCATTAGCACAAAAAGCTGATATCGGCATTCCATTTCCTAAGGCCTTTGCTACTGTCATAATATCTGGAACTACTCCGTAATTTTCTATAGCAAACATCTTACCTGTTCTGGCAAAACCTGTTTGAACTTCATCAATTATTAATAATATCTCATTGCGCTCTAATAATGCTTTTAATTCTTTAAAATACCATAAAGGTGGAGTTATTATTCCTCCATTTCCTTGAATAGGCTCAGCAATTAATGCAGCAATATTTTCTGCTCCTCTTGAATTTATTATTTCTTCTATACTCTTAAGTGATTCCTTTGCTGCCTCTTCTATACTTTTACTTGAACTATATGTATTTTTAGCAAAATGTATTTTAGGTGATAAATCTGGGTCAGCTCTCCACATCGGTATAGCTGTTGCACTCATAGTTAAATAAGTTCTTCCATGTAAGCCATTCTCTAATGCTATAAATTCATTTTTTCCTGTATGTAACCTAGCTAGTAACATAGCTCCTTCATTTGCTTCTGATCCTGTACAACAGAAAAATAAGCGTTTTAAATCTCCTGGTAATATATTAGATAATCTTTCTGCTAAATTTACCATTTGTTCAGTTAAATATATTATTGTAGTATGTTGAAGAGTTTGCATTTGCTTAATTGTTACATCTAAAATCTCCTGATTACAATGTCCACAATTCATTACAGATACACCTGCAAAAAAATCTACATATTTTTTTCCGGTATTATCATATAAATATTGCATATCACCTTTAACTATTTCAGGTGGATTTTTATAAAAATGATTTCCCCATGATGAGGGAAACAAATACTCTTTTTTCTTTTCTATTATTTTATCTGCACCTATCATAAATACTTACTCCTTAGTTAAATTGCATTGCTCCTAAAGTAAACCCTAAGCAATCATATTCTAATTCTTTAAATATTTTATTACATTGTTCTAAATTGCTAATTGCCTTTTTATATGAAGATATTACAGTTTTTAATGTATGATTATCATAATGGCAACCTTCAATTCTAAAAGCTTTAGCACCTAAATTAGCTAACTCTTTTAAAATTGGCATATAACATAATTCTTTAGATAATAACATATGATTTTTCCCAGTATTATCTCTATAAACTGGATGCTCATTTCCCTTATCATCTATTAATAATAAAACTTTCTTATCATTAAACTTTCTATCAACCACTCCACTTGGATTAATAACATTTGTATTTTCGTATAAATCATGACTCATATACATTACTACCGGTGAACCATTTACTATAATTTCTAAATCTAACTCTGAGTTTAATAAGCTATCTTTGGTGTTATTAACTGGAGATTCACATGATAATGTAGCCATTTCTAGCCCTAAATTTTTATAAAAATTAGCAGATAAAGCATTATAAATATTTAGTGAATAATCTCCTACAAGTTCTAACCCTAAGTCTTTAAACTTACTTATTGCACCTAAATTAGTAACTAATAAACCATCTATTCCTAAATCATTATTCCTTAATAAATGATTGTATTTTGAAAAATCATCTTCAAACATCATTCTTGGTAAACCTAGATATATTTTTGAATTCTTTTTAGATTTTGTAATATTAATTATCTCTTCTTTAGTAAATGGAGCGTCAGGCTCAAACACTTCTCCTGAAAGATATATTTTATCTACACCTTCATTAATTGCTAACATAGCTGCTTCATAATTATTTACCTTAACTGTTAATTCTGGCTTATTTATCTTTCCTTCATCTAAGCTTAAAATATCCTTTATTTCCGAAACTCTTTCTTCTTTAATATCAAATTCATCTACTGGATTACTAAACACTTTTCCTGTACTGTAAAACTTTCCAGTTCCTTCATAACGTTCATTTATATTAGACAGCCCCGGATTACCAAAAGCATAAGCTGTTGAAAAGTCTCTTTTTCTATTTTCAAATAATTCTTTAGCATGCTTTTTTCTATTATAAGAAATCGGATCATCTATATATCTATCAATGGCATCGCTATAATAGTTAATTAAATCTACCAAGTAAGATGCATCTCTCATTCTTCCTTCAATCTTAAAAGATACAACTCCAGCTTCTATAAGTTCTGGAATATGCTCGTACATATACATATCTTTAACTGCCATAGGGAAAGTGGTATCATACTGTTGACCCTCTTTGTTAATTTTATATCCCCAACGACATGGTTTCATGCATAATCCTCTATTGCCACTTTTACCAAATAAGATTCCACTATAAAGACATTGAGCTCCATGAGCTACACACATATCTCCATGAACAAAATACTCAAACTCCATATTTGTTCTTACCGAAAACTGCTTTATAGTTTTTAAATCTATATCTCTAGAAGTTACTACTCTTGTAACTCCTAATTCTTCTAAAGCTTTTATAGTTTCAAAGTTATGTACATTCATCATTACTGATGAGTGAATGTTTAAATTTAATCCTAAAGTTCTAATTAAATCAATTACACTCATATCTTGTACTATTAAAGCATCTGGACCTAGTTTTTCTAAATATCTAAGATAATCCTCTGCTTGAGTTAAATCATATGAGCTTAAAAGATTATTTACTGTTATGTATATTTTCTTTTTTAAAGAATGAGCTATTTTTATCGCTTCTTCTAATTCTTCATTAGTAAAATTAAAATCTTTTCTATGCATACGCATATTAAAAATCTTTCCACCTAAATAAACAGCATCTGCTCCACTATGTATTACTTCTTTAAAAATTTCAAAATTTCCAACTGGAGCTAGTAATTCAACCGCTTGATTATTAAAATACCTACTCATATATTTTTCCCTCCTTACTTGTTAGAATATCGTACTCTCAATAAATATAAGAGATTTACTCTATTCTTTTTCTAATTAATATGCTCTATCTAATAACATCTTAGCTATATCTAATAATATCTCTCTATATTCATTTTCTGGTAATGATTTGATTTGTTTGTAAGCCTTATTAGTATATTTATGAGCAATACTTCTAGCTTTCTCTACGCCATCATATTTATTAATTAAACTAATAATCTCAGTTATATCTTCATTACTATATTCATCTTTTTGTAATAATTCAACTAAATCCTTTGGTTTATTTTCAAGAGCTAGTATTAATGGTAATGTGTAAATTCCTTGCTTTAAATCATTAGCTGAATTTTTTCCTATCCCTTCATCACTTCCAGTATAATCTAGTACATCATCTATTACTTGGAAAGCCATTCCTAAGTTATGTCCTATTTCCCAGAATAATCTGGCCATTTTTTTACTACATCCACTTTCTGATGCTCCTATATAAAGACTTAAAGAAAATAATTCAGCAGTCTTTCCTGATATTCTCTTTAAATATTTTTTAACTGAAACATTTTTATCAAATCTAGAATTTAGTTGATCTATTTCACTCATACAAATTCTAGACATAGACATTGTATCTACTTTAACAGTACTTTTTGATGCTATTTGGGCAAGTATTTTAAAACATATGCAAAATAAATAATCTCCTATATATACTGCATAATTCTTTCCATACTTTGATTGAACTGTTTCTTTTCCTCTTCTTAATGTAGCTTCATCAATTATATCATCATGAACTAATGTAGCCATATGGAACATTTCAACCACTGCTCCTAAAGCCCTTGCTTTTTCCTTATCATAGTTTCCAAATTTAGATGATAATATCACGAAAGAAGGTCTAAGCATTTTACCTCCTGAATGAAGTAATTCTATTATAGATCCTTCCACAATTTTATCTCTACATTTTGCATTCTTTTCTATTATATTTACTACACCTTGTATCTCTTTATCTATCTCAGGGTATTTATTCCAAAAGTTCTTCATTTTTACCCTCCTTATTTTCACTCTTTTTCGCTATTATCTTCTGTTTACTTAGTTTTTTAATATATTATATACATAATATTCTATTTTATCCTTAACAATATTTTTGCCAGGTTCCATAAGAAACCTGGCTAAAATATTAATTATAGTATTTATTATGCTTCTGTAACACCGTGTACTTCATATATTGGAGTTCTCTTTCCAATCCAGAACTCTTTAACAACCCTATGTATCCATGGAATTACATAGTAATCTAATCCAAATGTTCTACCTGCACCACTCATTAAAGCAATTGATCCAAAGAAATACCATAAAATATCCCATCCAGCCATTGCTGATAATACAAAGTTACAAACCATAAATGCTGATGCAGCACTTGCTAAGAATGTAAATAAACCAACTATTAAAGCTAGTCCCATTCCAATTTCCATTATAACAACCATTGTTTGGAATAATGTTGCCATTTCTGGAGTTGGTATCATTATTTGCATTATTGCTTCGTAGAATTTAGGCATTTTTGAAAGGATCGGAGTTGCATATTCAGCAGCACCTTCTACAGCTTCTGATGCCCCAGCTGTTGCATCTTGTAACCAGCTAAATGGCATATTGATATTACCAGTTTTTAACCAGCTATCTGAACCTATAGCAAGCTTAACTTTATCAAATTCAAAATTAGTTATAGCATGTAAGTTTGATTCATATAACTTTTCACCAAATAACTTCTTAAGCCCTTCTATTAACCATAAGCATCCTATAAATACTCTTAAAGGAACTAACCATAGTCTATTTCCTTTAGAAGATAAGTGTCCCCTCATTATAGATCTTCTATCTTTCATTCCAAAGAATTCATGTTGTAAATAACAATAAACAGCATTTACATCATTAACACCAAATAAGTAATACATATTTACTAAATGCTTCATAACCATTGCAATAAATCCTGAAAGTTTAACTCCCATTAAGTTTGCAACACCATATCTACCACCAATTGAAACCATGAATCCATGATAGTTAGACTTAAATGAAGTCTTCTTATCTGAATTATCAATAGATGCAATTATATTTTTAACAGCTGTAACAGCAGTTTGTTCTGCAGCTTCAACTATTTGTGGATTTGGTCTTCCAGCTTCTTCTTCAAAATAAGCTATATCTCCAACAACATAAACGCCTTCCTTACCTACAGCTTCCATATATTCATTAGCTTCAAGTCTTCCAGCTCTTACAGTTTTTAATCCATATTCTTTTGCTTCTTGATTAGCTTGTACACCACAAGTCCAAATTAAAGTTTGAGTAGCTATTTCTTCTCCACTCTTAAGCTTTATGCTATTTGCTGTTACTTCAACTATTGGAGAATCTTTTAATATTTCAACACCATGCTTAGCCATGTATTTTTCTGCTTTATCAGCTTGCTTTCTATCTAACATGTTTAATATAGTAGACATAGCTTCAACTACTAATAATCTTACTTCACTTTCATCTACTCTATAATCATGTGCTAATTTAGTTTTCCACTCTAGTAATTCACCAGCCATTTCAATACCAGTAAATCCTGAACCTGCAACAACAAAAGTAAGCATTTCTTTTCTCTTTGATTCATTGCTTTCATATGAAGCTGCTTTAAATCTATCTTGTATGTGCTTTCTTATCTTTAAAGCATCATCAAGAGACCATAAAGTAAATCCATTTTCCTTAACACCTGGTACACCAAAGAATGCTGGTTCACTACCAGTACCTACAATTAAGTAATCGTAATCAAATTCACCCTTTGTAGTTTTAACTAATTTGCTATCAGTATCTACATTTTCAATGTAATCCACTACAACATTAACTTTAGTTCTGTGGAATATCTTGCTTAATTCAATTTTAACTGATTCCTCTGGAACTCTCCCCCCAGCAACTTCATGTAACTCTGTCATTAATGTGTGGAATGGATTCTTATCTATTAAAGTAATTTCAACTTCATTATTTTTCTTGTACTTTTTTGCTAACTTTTTAGCAGCATGTACACCGGCATATCCAGCACCTAAAATAACTATTTTTTTAGACATTTTTTCTCACCTTTCTTTATTCAATTTTAAACATTTTAAAATTTATATAATAATTTACTAAATATATGATATATTCATTTTAAAAATATGTCTATACCTCAATTTGGAAATTATATCTATAAAGTGAAAAACTATACTCTTTCTTTATATACATATTTATTTAAAAATTTCTTTAATTCTCTCTTATCCTTGTGATACTGTAATTTCTCAACGACCTCTATGTTATTTTTTTAACACTAGCTATTAATTTTACTTATATTGTATTAATATAAAATATATAAAATTCGTATATTTTTTTCTCAAAGCCTATATTTTATGTAAATTTTATTTTTCATTTCACATAAACTGTATTTTTAATACGTTATTTTTTTAATTTATTTTCTTATAGATAAGGTTTACTTATATATCAATTGTTATTGTAAAAAAGATAATCTATCTAACTATCTTTAATCAAATATCTAGTGAAAATGGAAAAATATATTTTCTATTTAATATTATTCGAAATAATAATTAGAGGATATATATGAAAAATAGAACTACAAAAAGAGAGCTTATTCAAGATTCTAAATTTAAAACTCCTGAACAAACCCTAAAATAAATATTTATAATTCATCTCTAACACTTACTTATTATTATAGTGTATGTTTTTCAGATCATATGGGGTACTTTGATATACGCAGTAATTAATCCAATTTCCAAAAACTACACTTGCACTTCCTCTCCAGTTGACTATTGGCTCCTTATTTGGGTCATCATCTGGAAAGTAATTTTTAGGAACATCTATTTTCATTCCCTTATCTATATCCCTAAAGTATTCTTCTGCTAAAGTATTTCTTTCATACTCTAAATGTCCAGTTATAAAAACTTGTCTATAATCTTTATTTGCAACAATAAATATACCTGCTTCATCAGATTCTGATAGTATATCTAATTCCTTTACTTTTTCAATGTCGTTTCTTTTAACTTCTGTATGTCTTGAATGTGGTGCGTAAAATATATCATCTAGGCCTCTCATAAGTTCTGCATTTTTTTTATTTACAACATGCTTAAATATACCAAACATTTTAGATTCTAACCTATACTTAGGTACTCCATAATGATATCTTAGTCCTGCTTGTGCCCCCCAACATATATGTAGAGTAGAAAATACATTTTCCTTACTCCACTCCATTATTTCTTTTAATTCTTCCCAATAAATCACATCATTAAATTCTAATTGTTCAACTGGAGCCCCTGTTATTACAAATCCGTCAAACTTTTCATTTTTTATATCATCAAAATAACTATAGAATCTTTCCATATGCTCTGCTGGTGTATGTTTTCCTCTATAACTTTCTGTTTCTATTAACGTAATTTCAACTTGAAGTGGTGTATTTGATAAATATCTAAGCAACTGATTCTCTGTTTGAATCTTTTTAGGCATTAGGTTCAATATTGCAATTTTTAGAGGTCTAATATCTTGTCCTCCTGCTCTTTCATCATTCATTACAAAAATATTTTCATTTGATAAAACATTAAAAGCTGGTAATTCTCTTGGAATTTTTATTGGCATATTTTCCCCTCCTTATACGATATATTAAAACATATTTTTCATCTTTTTAGAATATCTATTACCATAAAATACTAATCTTTGTAGATTTTTTAATTCCCAAAAAATTTCCTTTGACACTTAAAATAAATCACCATATAATGATAAAAATAACCTTCGTATAAGCTTGGAAATATGGTCCAAGCGTCTCTACAATATCACCGTAAATGATATAACTATGAAGTAAAAAAATCCACGAAGGTTAATAATATTATTTTGAAAAGGTGGATTATACATGGAAAAAGACATACTAATAGCCAATATAAAGGCATCTAATAAAGTAATTCCTTGTGATTTAGTTATAAAAAACATTTCTGTAGTTGATGTATTTCAATGCGACACATTTATTTGTGATGTTGCTGTAAAAAATGGATACATCGTCGGTCTTGGTGAATATTCTGGTAAAATAGAAATTGATGGTACTAATAAATTTATTTGCCCTGGACTTATTGATTCTCACGCTCATATAGAATCCTCTATGCTTACTCCTAATGAGTATTACAAAGCTGCATTAATGCATGGTGTAACATCATTAATTGCAGATCCGCACGAAATAGCAAATGTACTCGGTGTATCTGGAATCAAATTTATGATTGATTCCTCTAAAAATATTCCATTTGATTTTTACTTTATGCTTCCTTCCTGCGTACCAGCTACAAGTTTTGAGAATTCTGGCGCAGTATTAAACAGTAACGATTTAAAACCACTTTACTCTGATTCTAATGTTATAGGTCTAGCTGAAGTTATGGATTATCCGGCAGTTGCTAATTGTAACGAAGATATGATAGACAAGCTTTTTGATGCTATATCAAACAATTACACTATAGATGGACATGGTGCTGGCTTAAATACTCATGCAATTAATGTATATACAACTGCTAATATTAAGACCGATCATGAATGTTGTACTACAGATGAATTAATAGAAAAGGTTCGTCGTGGTATGTATGTTTTAATTAGAGAAGGTACCGTTGCTAAAAACTTAAATATATTAAGCAAAGCTACCTCTATATTTAATAGTAGGAGACTTTGCCTTTGTACTGATGACAAGCATATTGATGATTTATTTGAAGAAGGCAGTATAGACCATTCTATAAGAATGTTAATTAACAATGGAATCAAACCTGAAATTGCTATACAAATGGCAACATTAAATTCAGCTGAGTGTTATAAGCTTAAAAATAAAGGTGCCATTGCTCCTTCATATATTGCAGATTTTATTATTTTAGATGATTTAAATACCTTTAAGATTAATTCTGTTTATAAAAATGGTAATTTAGTATCATCCTCAAATAAATTAATAAATATTCCTTCTGACAACAACATAGATGCTACTTTCCATTCATCTTTTAATATTCCTACACTTACAAATGATAGCTTTAAAATAGATATTAAAGATAAGAAAGTATTAAATGTTATAGAACTTATTCCAAATAAACTTGAAAGTATTCACTTAAAGGTTAATATCAATGAACTAAATATTAAAAATGAATTTACCAGCTTAAATGATGATAGGGATCTTTTAAAAATTTCAGTTATAGAAAGACATAAAGGAACTAATAATATTGGTCTTGGAATATTGAAAGGACTAGCTTTAAAATCTGGTGCAATTGCAACTACAATTACTCATGACTCTCATAACTTAATTGTTTGTGGAACTAATGATGAAGATATGGTATTTGCAGCAAACGAACTTAAAAATTTAAATGGTGGCATAATTGTGGTAAAGGATAAAAAAGTAGTATCTCATATAACTCTTGAAATTGCGGGATTAATTACTTCTAAAAAATCAGATGAAGTTATTGAAAATTTATCAAAGCTTAATAAAGCAGTATCCTTAGTTGCCCCAAATATTACTTTTAATCCATTTTTAACATTATCATTTTTAGCATTACCTGTTATACCTGATATAAAAATTACAGATAAAGGATTATTTGATGTAAAGAACTTTAAGTTCATAGATGTTTGTGAATAATAATTTTCTAACTATTCTATAGTATTCCTATTAAATAATCTTAAATTTTATTTTATATCTAATAAATTTGGAAGGAAAATATTTGATTATATTTATACTAAGTTTCCAAAATTTCAAAAGAAACTTAATAAAACTATTACTATGTCAGAATATTATTTTCTTCCTATTTACACATTGAAATTTAATTGTAATCTTATATAAATAAAAGGATGTCTTAAGACATCCTTTTATTTATCAGTTTGTTGAAAAACCCCCTGTTTAAAAACAGAGGGTTTTTCTATTATTAGTTGTGGATAAAATTTAATAT